>SCVI01000101.1 GCA_004296925.1 Patescibacteria group bacterium
TGGCATTGGATCAGTCGCAATATCGGCTGTTCCAATTTTACCAAAAATTTCTTTCACTTCCGGTATAGTTTTGATGGCCAATTCGACATTTGCCTGCATTTCAACTGATTGAGATAGGCTCGTTCCAGGAATTCTCATAGCATGTAAAGCAATGTCGCCTTCTTCTAAGTTGGGCATAAACTCTCTGCCCAAGCTTAAAAATCCAAAAACACTAATTATAAAAATAATGACTGATGCTAGAATAACACTCAATGGACGCTTTAAAGACCAATGTAAAGCTGGCGAATATAGTTTCTTGAAACTTTTAATAATAATATTTTCTTCTTCACTGACACGTCCTGTCATAAACAAAGCAATACTTGCAGGGACAAAAGTAAGGCACAAAATGAGAGATGATAATAAAGCCATGACAACCGTGAAGGCCATTGGATGAAACATCTTGCCTTCAATTCCAGTTAGTGAAAATATCGGTATATATACCACTGTGATAATGATGATGCCAAATATACTCGGTTTTATCACTTCCGCTGTGGCAGAAGAAACCAGATGAAATCGTTGTTCTTTGCTAAGAGGTGCGCCACTGTCTTTTTGTGCAATACTTAGTCGCCGTATACAATTTTCAACGATAATAACTGCACCATCAACAATTAGACCAAAATCTAATGCACCAAGGCTCATAAGGTTACCTGATACTTTATTTGCTACCATGCCAGTAATTGTCATAAGCATTGAAATTGGAATAATTGCTGCAGTAATTAATGCTGCTCTAAAATTCCCTAATAACAAAGATAAAATAACAATGACGAGTATTGCACCTTCAACTAGGTTTTTGGTGACTGTTGCAATCGTTTTGTCAACTAAGATAGTACGGTTATAAACTTCCTTTGCAATAACGCCATTAGGTAAATTTTGATTAATTTGTTTCAGTTTTTCGGCCACTTGAGTTGAGACTTCTTTGCTATTCTCGCCGATCAGCATCATTACGGTACCCAGAACAATCTCTTGGCCGTTTTGAGTGGCTGCCCCGGTTCTTAAAGGATATCCGAGTTCAACGGTGGCAATATCTTTTATTTTGATAGTGATCTCATCACGATTGGCAATCGAAACATTCTCAATTCCATCAATATTCTTAACTTGCCCTGGAACACGTATGAGATACTGTTCGCCATTTTTTTCAATATACCCAGCGCCCACATTGTTATTATTTTTTTCCAATGCGATGATGACATCAGATATTGTTAAATCGTAAGACAATAGCTTGTTGAGATCAGGTAAAATATGTATTTGCTTCTCATATCCACCGATAGTATTTACTTCAATGACACCTTTAACGTTACGTAATTGGGGACGAATCACCCAATCTTGAAGTGTTCGTAAATCCATTGGAGTATATGGTTTGTCTTCT
>SCVI01000102.1 GCA_004296925.1 Patescibacteria group bacterium
CCATAGCCCTCGAACACCGCGGTGCGGTCGAACTGTTCGGGTGCCAGTCCGGCCAGCAGGGTCACCGTCCGGGCCCGCGCGGCCCGGAAGTCGAGCAGGGCCTGCGCAGCGTCGGCCTTGCCGTAGGCGCGTTCGATGACCAGGGCGTCGGTGTCGATGGAGGCCAGGGTCGGATGGCTTTCATCCCGCGTGCGCTGGAACCGCACGTGGTAGCCGTCGATCTCGATGTCGCGGACATGGCAGACCTGTTCGAGCGCGGTCAGCGGCTCGCTGGGAACACCTGCCCAGGACGCTGGAGCCCACTGTGTGAACCCGCTGGGGATGGCCGCATAGTGCGCCTCCAGCTGGCTCGGGAAGGCCTCCAGGGCGGCGAGGGTGACGGTGTTCATCACCTGCTCAACGCCCCAGCCGGTACGGCTCATCGAAGTCGATGAAATCGTGCTCGGCCAGCGCCTCGTCCACCCAGGCCTTCACGCCGGGCAGTGCGCGGACGCGGGCCACATAGGCCGCCAGGTCGGCGGGCAGGGGCAGCTCGTAGGTGGCGATGCGCATGCAGACCGGCGCGAAGTACGCGTCCGCGATGCTGAAGTCCCCGAACAGCAGGCCCCCCGCAGGCTGGGCCGCGAGCAGCTCGCTCCACAGCCCGCACAGGCGCGCCACATCGGCGCGCACGTCGGGCTTGTCGCGCCAGATCAGGCGGCCGATCTCGGGCAGCGATGCCTCGATGTTCATGGGGCAGTGGTTGCGCAGCGCGCCAAAGCCGCTGTGCATCTCGGCGCAGACGCTGCGCGCCCGTGCCCGGGCCTTCACGTCCCGGGGCCACAGGTGCTTCTCGGGAAAACGCTCGGCAAGGTACTCGGCGATCGCCAGCGTGTCCCAGATGGCGAAGCCGTCGTCCACCAGCACCGGCACCTTGGCAATGGGGCTGACGGTGCGCAACTCCTTCTTGAACTCCGAGTGGGTGTCGAACGAGTCGAAGCGGACCATCTTCTCTTCAAACGGGATGCCGGCCTGCTTCATGAGCACCCAGGGGCGCATGGACCAGGACGAGTAGTTCTTGTTGCCGACGTAGAGCTGCAGTGCCATGGAAGGGTCTCCTGTTAGAACCGCCCATGTTAGAGGGTCGCCGGCGCCGCATTGATGCCAAAACGCCGCTCGATTGATTCGCGGCTCCGTCTGGTGGGCCGGCCGGCC
>SCVI01000040.1 GCA_004296925.1 Patescibacteria group bacterium
ATACTACAAAAGTTAAAAACAAATGGAGCGGAGATCGTTGCCTTAAACGATGTGTGTGGCTCTCCTACATATGCAAAAGACTACATCGGTGTCATCAAGGACCTGCTCGCAAAAGGAAAATACGGAACCTTTCATATTGCAAACGTTGGCGTGGCTACGCGTTATGACCTCGCATCTTTGATGGCGCTACAGGTTAATTCGGATGCGAAAATTGATGCCGTCAACCGAACTCATTTCCCACACGGCGCAACACTTCCATCAAATGAAGCAATTGTCGGAGAGCACATTACGCTCCGACCGTGGCAAGAGGCACTTGCCGAGTATGTGTCCGAGGAATGGAAGGCATAACAGTCGTTCGGTATACTGCGTACTATGGGCCATCTTCGTAATGATACCTGTCGTGTGTGCAAAGGTTCTGACCTCACGCGCATTCTCTCGCTCGGCGAGCATCCGCCAGTTGATAATTTTACTGATGCCGAACATCTCAAAGACGAAAAACGATATCCCTTAGATGTGTATTTTTGCGGTACCTGTAATCTAGTTCAACTCCTCGATGTGGTTGCGGAAGACGAACTTTTTCACGGTGAGTATGCATATTTTTCTTCTGCATCAGCGCCTCTTGTGGAGCACTTTCGTTCGTATGCGGAGGATTTGAAGAATGAACAACTGCAGTCAGGAGATCTCGTCATTGATATTGGCAGTAATGATGGAGTATTACTACAAAATTTTGTTGAGAATTATCGTGTTCTCGGTATCGAGCCTTCATCTAATGTTGCAGAAATTGCCCGGCAGAAGGGCATAGAGACGATTGATGGATTTTTCACTGTCGAAATGGCAAAGAAAATAGTTGAAACACACGGGAAAGCTAAGGTGGTGACTGCTAACAACGTATTTGCACACATAGATGATGTTGACGAAATTATTCGCGCCGTTCAAGAACTCCTCACTCCAGACGGTGTGTTTGTTTCAGAATCACACTACCTTCTTGATCTCATTGAGCATCGAGAATTTGATACGGTTTACCATGAACACCTCTGTTACTACAGCGTGAAGCCACTCATTCATTTGTTTGATCGATTTGATATGGAAGTATTTGATGTGCGTCGTATTGATGTGCATGGCGGTTCGATACGTGTGTATGCACGTCGTAAATCTAATGCACCGGTACACAGTAGAGTGCAGGATATTCTTAGTATTGAGGAACAAGCAGGGATACATTCACTTACACGATTCAATGACTTTCAAAAAGAAGTTGAAGAAATTCGAGACAAACTTGTTACGCTCGTACGGAGTTTTCGCAAGGAAGGAAAAATTGTTACCGCCTACGGTGCGCCAGCAAAAGGTAATACGTTGCTCAATTTTTGTGGTTTTAATTCTCATGACATAAAATACGTAACGGATACGACTCCCTACAAAATAGGACTTCTTACTCCAGGTAGTCATATTCCTGTCGAGTCACCCGAAATATTAAAAACAGACACACCTGATTACATACTGCTTCTTGCATGGAATTATAAAGATTTTATTCTAAAGAAAGAGCAGGAGTTGCGTGATAGAGGAGCAAAATTTATTATTCCAATTCCAACTGTTGAAATTGTATGAATAACAACGTCGATATAGAACCGATACTAAAATGGCTTAAAGAAAAACAAGAGTCGTACCCGGTCACAGTTGAGGAGGTAGGTATCACTGATTTAGAAGGATGGAAAACAGATTCTGCAACTGGAAATATTGTGCATGATTCTGGAAAGTTCTTTTCAATTATTGGCGTTAAGGTAAACGGCGCTGCCGACCGTGAAGTACCTTCGTGGACGCAACCAATGTTGAAGCAAGAGGAAGTTGGTATTTCAGGCGTGTTAGTGCAAAAGAAAGCTGGTGTCACAAAGTATCTTTTCTATGCAAAATTCGAACCAGGGAATATCAACAATGTGCAGATTTCTCCTGCATGTCAGGCCTCCGAAGGCAATCTGGCGCAAGCTCATGGAGGAAAGCGTCCACGACTTGCTGAGTATTTTGACGGTACGAAAGGAAGACTCATTGCATCAGTTTTAGGTGTCGAGGATGGTGGACGGTTTTACCACAAACTGAATCGCTCAATGCTTGTTGAGGTGGATGAGGTGGAAGAAGTTCCAATTACTGAAGACTATATTTGGCTCACATTACCTGAGATTAAAAAACTTTTGCTCGTCGACGCGACGGTTAATTCGCTTGCACGTAATGTTTGCGCATTGTTATGACTCTCACACCTTTTATCTTATTGACACGAATTAATCCTCGCCGATTTCGAGAAGTATTTTATGAGATAAAAGGTGTGGGGATATGAAAAAAATCCGTGTCGGTATTCTAGGTTGTGCGAACATCGCGGAGAGATACGCGATACCAGCGTTCAAATCTCTTCCCTATGTCGAACTAGTCGCGATAGCGAGTCGCGAGAAGAGTAAGGCAGAGGAGTGGGCGGCGCGCCACGGATTAGAAGCCGAGACCTATGATTCCTTGATTGCGCGCGACGATATCGATGTTCTCTATAGCCCGCTTCCTGTTGGGTTGCAGGAAGAGTGGGTGCTGAAGGCGGCAGCAAAAAGGAAACACATTATCTGCGAGAAATCGATTACGCACAGTCTCGAGTCCGCGAAGCGGATGGTGGCGGCGTGCAAAGCAAACAACATTGCTCTGTATGAAAACTTTGTGCCCGAGTTTCATCCGCAACACGCGACGATTCTATCACTCATTGCAGAAGGGAAAATCGGCACACCACATGTGTGGAATGGTGTGTATGGATTTCCGCCGTTTCCGTCTGGTGATATTCGCTATAGCGCGGACTTGAAAGGTGGTGCTCTCAACGATGCGGGTTGCTATACAGTTTTCATGGCACGAAAAATAATGCGACAGGAACCAGTTGCCGTTACTTGCACGCTTGCACAGGATGGTCAGGATGTGGATATCAAAGGCTCGGCACTTCTTGAGTTTGAAAAGGGAACTGCGCTAATGTCATTTGGTTTCGATCACCTCTATCAAAATACCTATTCGGTGTGGGGTTCGAAGGGGTTGGTGCGAACGAGTCGCGCATTTGCTATACCGCCTACGGTGGCGCCGACTGTCGAACTCATAACCAACGATGGTGCCAAAGACACACGCGAAGATGTAGAAATCCCAACAGCAAATCAATTCGCTCTTAGTTTTGATTTCTTTTGCCAAGCTGTTGTCGCACAGAACACAAAACAGTTTGAAGAAATGTACGACCGTATCATCCGCCAAGCGACTGTTTTGGAAGCAATGCGCATCTCCGCCCGTGAAGGAAGACGCGTCTCGCTCTAGTCGCGCTTTTCAAACCACGCGAGCACTTTTTCAAGTTCACTCTCAATATCGGCGTTCCGCTCTTCTGCGAGTATAAGAATGTCAGCAATCAATGCACCAATCCGATGATCTGGATCTTGGTGTGCGTGGTCAGCACTCTCTAATGTTTTTTGTTCAACGCTCAAAGCTGCCACTACGTCGTCAAGTTGTTCTTGAATTGATGTGAGGCGTTCTGATTCTCCCCATGAGCTATTAGGGAATTTTCGCTCCACAGACATCTTCAGTGCTTTTTGCCAGTCTGCGATACTTTTCATTGATGACAGTATATCCTAAAAGGTTATACTTATTTTATGTGTGGCATCATTGGGATGGTCGGAAAAGACTCAAAAGCCATAGCCAATGCTGTTGTACTTGGTCTTCCAGCACTTAGAAAACGCGGGCCAGATGATGAAGGAATTATTGAGTTTGAAGGTATTGCCCTAGGCCATACGCGTCTTGCCATAATTGATCTTGCGACCGGCAATCAGCCGATGAAAGATAATGAGCACGATACCGCAATCTCGTTTAACGGTGAGATTTTTAACTACAAGGATTTGCGTCGTGAGCTTGAACAGAAAGGTCATCAGTTTACTACCAATTCGGATACAGAAGTAATTTTAAAAGCGTACTCTGAGTACGGAGATAGATGTCCAGAGTATTTAGATGGCCAATTTGCTTTTGCTATCTGGGACAATAAGAGAAAGCGGCTCTTTATGGCGCGTGACCGTTTCGGAGAGAAACCATTTTTTTATAGTCTTCGTGATGGAAATTTTATCTTCGCTTCTGAAATTAAGGCTCTCATAGGAACAGGATTAGTGCGTAAAACTCTCGATTCTACATCGTTGGATAACTATCTCTCTCTGTATTTCATTCCTCCATGGCGGAGCATCTACCAGGACATAACACCACTACCTCCTGCGCATCGAGCGGTATTTGAAAATGGAACGCTTACGATTGAAAAATATTGGTCTCTGAAACAAGCGCCCGTCGTGATGTCGTTTGACGATGCCGCGGTAGAGGTGCGCGACATGCTCTCCGCATCAGTTAAAAGCAGGATGATTGCTGATGTTGAGGTAGGTGTTTTTCTCTCGGGTGGAATTGATTCAAGTATTGTTACCGCACTCGCACGCACGCATACATCAAAATCGCTTAAATCGTTTTCAGCAGGATTTGGTGAGTATCGAAATGAGTTGCCCTATGCTCGTGAAGTGGCAGAGCATGTGGGTACTGACCATTTTGAGCGCAATATACCGGTTTCGCTTGATGATATCCGTACAGTCACGCGCTATTACGATGAACCCCTCGGTGATTCCTCAAATGTACCGACCTCACTTATTGCACAGTTGGCGCGAGAGAAAGTACCCGTGGCTCTTTCGGGAGACGGAGGCGATGAGCTATTTTTTGGTTATGGTCATTACCGCGCGCATTGGCACTTGCCGACCTATAAGAAAATCATCGCACAAGTGCTTGGATATACGCCAGACCGGCTCTACACACGCAGTCATCTCAATATGTTCTCAGTAGGCGAGAGACATCGGCTCTGGAAAGAAGTGGGGGCTATTGAGCGCGACCCTACAGCACGCATTGACCTTGGAGAAGCGAAAACACCACTCCAGCGTCTTAATCTTTTGGATTTTTATCTGAAGCTTCCGGGCGACATGCTCACCAAAGTAGACCGTTCATCGATGATGCACTCACTTGAAGTGCGTAGTCCGTTTTTGCATCACGAACTTGCACAATTTGCATTTAATTTGCCCGATGAATACAAAACCAATCGCACTCATGGGAAGATTATCTTGGAAAAGGCATTCAGCGATCAGCTTCCAAAGACCGTTTTTTCGAGAAAGAAACAAGGATTCGGTGCACCGGTAAAAGAGTGGCTCAAGGAAGAGCCGATTCGCACAGCGCTCACTGATATGTTCAGAGATCCCCGTATCGCATCATTTTTGAAGGCTGATGTGGTGCGTGCCTATAGGGACGACTTTTACGGCGGTAATGATGCATTGGGGTACAAACTATGGATGTTATTTGTGCTCGAACTTTGGATGCGCGAACATGAATAATAAGGATCGCTTTAAATACGATTGTGCCCTGCGCGCACAGTTTCTAGCAGGCGTTTCCCATGCGCGAGAAGATATATACCGCCAAGTGCCGCAAACGCAATGATGATTGGGTCGACAGGGAGTCGATAGCGAGGGTTGGTGCCAAATGCAGCGATGGTACTGGTGAGTGCGAAGTATAGAACGAGTAGGATTATTAGAATTGCGAGTTGTGAACGCTGTTTCAGAAGGTAGACCAGTGCGCCAACGAATGCGGCGAGTGTTATTGCTACCCATAGAAGTCGCGCCACAATAATGAGTGGTAAAAATTCATGCGGGTTATAGCCTCCACGCACGAGGAGTGTATAGAACCCATCGTTAGTGAAGAAAGTAACAAGGGACTTGCCGGCGACAAAGATCGTCTCGACGGGATGCGCACTCACGACTTCAAATGCGCGTTCCTTATACTCGCCACCATTCACGAGTGTGATGGCATCACCGCGGTACTCTTCTTGTGTCATGAACGCATCTCTTTCTTGAAGAAAATCACTCCCTTTTGCTACTGAGAGAACAGCAGGAGCGAGGTTAGTATAAAGAACAAATGGTGTTTGAGCGCTCAATCCAGGGACGCCAAACTCATTAATATTACGTATAACCCATGGCGCAAGTATCACACTGATGACGAGGAGATACACACTCGCATGCGCTATACCTTGTCGCCATTCTTTTTTTCGGAAGTGCCAAAGAATAAATGGGACAAAGAGTAGAGGAATGTATTGTGCGCTCGTTTTAACAAGTATTGCGCATCCAAGTAGGACAGCACTTGCGATGAGCGTCATCAAATCGCGTTTCTCAAGATAGCGGAAGGTGAATAAAGTCCATGGGAGGAATAGTAGTAAGAACAGAGTTTCGGTGTAAAACTGGAATGACAGGAGTGCAAGTGTAGGATCAATTGCGAGGATTACTCCCGTCAAATATCCGACTTTTAATGACTTTGTAATGTGTCGCGCGATATACATGCCAAAAATTGGTATGGCGGAAGCGATAACAAGTTGTATAAGTGCGGCTCCCGTAATTCCAGCTACACCGATGAGTACCGCGAGCGCATACACAAATCCTGGAGTCCTGAGAGGGTTTGGCGCGTACGGCGCTTCCTGGCTCCATGAAAATCCGTTACCAGCAATTACATTCTGTGCAAGTTCAAAATATCCATCGTCACCGCGGACTGTGTCGAGCACATTGTCATTATTGGCGTTTAATACAAACGCAAAGCAAAGCGCATGTGCGACAAGCGAAAGTAGTACGATTGCAATCTCTGCTCTGTATTTACGTATGAATGTCATG
>SCVI01000041.1 GCA_004296925.1 Patescibacteria group bacterium
CAACACAAGGTTGATTTGGATAAAGACACACGTTGTTACATAACCTCACAAAATCACGGGTTTGCAATTGATAGAAAAACGCTTCCGAAAGAATGGAAGGTGTGGTTTGAAAATGCGAATGATGAGTCGGTCGAGGGCATAAAGCATACAAAGAAACCTTTCTCTGCTGTCCAATTTCATCCTGAGGCGCATCCTGGGCCTACAGACACGGCATGGGTCTTTGATGAATTCATAGAAACAGTTAAAGCGTATAAAAAATCTCATGCCTAAGAAACCTAAGAAAGTATTAATACTCGGCTCTGGCGGTTTGCGAATTGGGCAAGCAGGCGAGTTTGATTACTCTGGATCTCAGGCGATTAAAGCACTCAAGGAAGAGGGAATTAAAACGGTTCTCATGAACCCAAATATTGCAACGGTGCAAACAGACAAAGGATTGGCAGATTCGGTTTATTTTTTACCGCTCACCGAACACTTTGCAACTGAGGTTATAAAAAAAGAAAAACCAGATGCGGTACTTTTAGGATTTGGTGGTCAAACAGCGCTGAATCTCGGACTCACGCTTGAAAAAAGTGGAGTGTTTAAAAAGTACAACGTAGAAGTATTAGGAACTCCGGTTTCAGTAATTAGGGACACAGAAGATAGAGACCTTTTCATAAAACGACTTGCCGAAATTGGTGTAGTTACTGCCAGAAGTGTTGCTGCTGAAAACATGAATGATGCGGTGAAGGCAGCTGCAATGTTGAAATACCCAGTCATGATTCGAATGGGCTTTACGCTTGGCGGCGAAGGTTCTGGGCTAGTAAGAAATGAAAAGGAATTGAGGACGAGACTTTCCGAAGCATTCCATAGAAGTCCGCAGGTATTGATTGAAGAATATCTTAAAGGTTGGAAAGAAGTTGAGTATGAGGTGGTTCGTGATGCATATGATAACTGCATCGTGGTCTGCAACATGGAAAATATTGATCCCATGGGAGTGCATACAGGAGAATCTATAGTGGTTGCACCATCGCAAACCCTCACGAACGAGGAATATCATTCGCTTCGAGAAGTTGCCATCCGCACCATTCGACACTTAGGAGTTGTTGGTGAGTGCAATATTCAATATGCGCTTAATCCAGTTACGAGTGAGTACCGAGTGATTGAAGTAAATGCTCGTCTCTCGCGCTCTTCAGCACTTGCTTCAAAAGCTACAGGATATCCTCTTGCATTTATCGCCGCGAAACTTTCTCTTGGTCACTCTCTCTTGTCGCTTAGGAATGCAGTGACTAAAAAAACAATTGCATGTTTTGAACCAGCACTCGACTACCTTGTACTTAAGATGCCCCGATGGGATTTGAATAAGTTTGATAGCGCGGTTACTTCAATTGGTACCGAAATGAAGTCAGTGGGTGAGGTGATGGCGATTGGGCGCTCTTTTGAAGAAGTGCTTCAAAAGGCAATTCGCATGCTGATGATTGGTGCGAACGGCTTTACCGCAAATCGGTCGGAACTATTTTCGATTGAGAACTTTCGTAAAGAAATTGAAGATCCAACTACGAGACGTATTTTTGCGGTAGCAGAAGCTCTCCATAAAGGTGTTTCGGTGGATGAGATTCACAAACTCTCTGGTATCACTGTCTGGTTTTTGGACAAGATGCAACACATCATTGAGTTAGAAAAACAAATTAAAAAAGAGACGTTGACTAAAGCGCTCATGTTGAAAGCGAAGCAAGCTGGTTTTTCTGACAAGCAGTTAGGCCTTATTACTGGGAACACAGAAGCCAAAGTGAGAGCGGATCGTATAAAAAAAGGAATACTTCCTTCAATAAAACAAATCGATACATTAGCAGGCGAATTTCCTGCTGAAACAAATTATTTATATGTCACATATCACGGAACAGAGAATGATGTGTCGCCTTCAAAGAAAGGAATTGCGGTCTTAGGAAGCGGACCATACTCTATTGGTTCATCAGTGGAGTTTGATTGGTCGAGTGTACAGACATTAAAGACACTCCAGAGTGAAGGTAAGGAGACGATCATGATTAACTACAATCCTGAGACAGTCTCTACCGACTATGACGTATCTGACCGTTTGTATTTTGAAGAGCTTTCATTTGAGAGAGTGCTCGACATTATTGAATTTGAAAAAATTAAAGGGGTTGTTATTTCAACTGGTGGTCAGGTTTCCAACAATCTCGCTCTCCCGCTCCACCGAGCTGGCGTAAAAATTTTAGGCACAAGTCCTGAGGATATAGACAGAGCTGAGGATAGACACACATTTTCAAAATTGCTGGATAAGCTTCACATTGATCAACCTGCGTGGGCAGAACTTACAACCAAAAAAGCTGCAGGTGTTGCTGCTAAAAAATTAGGATATCCCGTTCTGGTGCGTCCTTCATATGTGCTTTCTGGCTCGGCGATGGCTATCGCGTCTGATGAAGTATCGCTCATGCGTTTTCTTGAGCGAGCCGCTGATGTTTCCAATGAACACCCAATAGTAATTTCAAAGTTTATTGAAAATGCGCGCGAAATAGAAATTGATGGCGTGGCTTCAAAAGGGAAGTTAGAAATTTATGCAATTACTGAACACGTAGAAAACGCAGGCACACACTCAGGCGATGCGACGGTAGTACTTCCGCCACAACGAACATACTTGGAAACTATTCGTCGCGCAAAGCGCATCGCAAAGCAGGTGGTAAAAGAGTTAAAAATAACTGGTCCGTTTAACATTCAGTTTTTGGCAAAAGATAATAAGTTGCAGGTTATTGAAACCAACGTTCGCGCATCACGAAGCTTCCCATTTGTTTCAAAGGTTACTGGCTACAATTTTATTGAGTTAGCCACAAAAGCAATTTTAGGACACGACATTAGCGGGCACTACCAAACATTGGAGCTTGATTATGTTGCCGTTAAATCGCCTCAGTTCTCATATAACCGCATTAAAGGAGCTGATCCACTAGGATACGTAGAAATGGCCTCTACGGGCGAGGTGGCTGCGTTTGGTGACTCGTATCCTGAAGCGCTTCTTAAGTCCATGATGTCAGCGGGGTTTCGAATGCCTAAGCCCCGACGCTTGCAGAACAAGGTCGGGGTCTCGACTGTCACGTCGGGAAATATTTTGTTATCGCTTGGCGGTGAAGAAAATAAGGTGAAGTTGCTACCTGCGATAGAAAAATTGAACCAACTTGGATATACGTTTTATGCAACCGAGCATACTGCAGAGTTTTTGAAAACTCACGGCATAGCGTCGAGCGTGGTACATAAAATTAAAACTGGAAAGAAAGAAAACGTAGGTACGCTACTTGATTCAGGAAAACTTGATCTCATCATCAATCTGGCAACACGTGGCATGGTTCGAGAAAAAAATGGTAACGAACCATCTGACGGGTTTATTATTCGACGCAAAGCGGTAGATTTAAACATTCCTCTTATTACAAACCGTCAGTTGGCAGAGGCATTCGCTTTCGCTATTTCCGAAGTAGGCAAGAAAGGTCTCGAGTCAAACGCATGGGATACTTATAAAAAAGATTTATAATATGGAGGACGTAATGCAAATATTGAAAGACGCAAGCGCAATTGTTGAAGGGCACTTCATTGGTGCATCAGGAAGACATCTTCCTGTATATATCAACAAAGATGCATGGCTACTTCATACACAGTTAGTATCCAGAATTTGTAGAAGTCTTGCGGAGATTAATAAAGATTTGAATATTGATGTCGTAGTCGGGCCCGCCGTTGGTGGTGTTGTTATTTCACAATGGACAGCATTCCATCTTTCAGAAATAACCGGAAAAGAGGTCTTGAGTGTTTTCACTGAAAAAACCCCCGAAGGCGGACAGGTACTAAAACGAAATTATGACAAAGTAGTGAGCGGAAAACGAATACTTGCTGTGGAGGATACGGTAACTACAGGAGGGTCGGTGAGAAAAACTATTGATGCAATTAATTCCGCGGGCGGAAACATTGTTCAGCTCTCACTCATTGTGAACAGAAATCCAAAAGAGGTGACTGCTGATACATTTGGCATGCCAGTAAATGCACTCGCAGAAATAGATATGGAAAGTTATGATGAATCAGAAGTGCCTGAATGGTTGAAAGCAATTCCTATTAACACAACGTACGGACATGGAGCCAAGTATTTAAAAGAACACGCACAATAATATGTCGAACGAGCCTTTGTACGACCAAGCGAGTGAGGGAAATGAACAGACATCGTCTGAACATTTCCGAGCGAGCGCTGGACGAAAAAACTCATCCGTTAGTTTTTATAATCCAACCAAGTCGTACGAAGAAAATTACGCCTCAGGTCCTTTCGGCATGTTTGCTGATGGAAATGTATATGAAGAAAAAGGTGAGCCAATGCATGAAGTGTTTGGACACAAGGTCTACACGCCATTTGGAATTCCTGCTGGTCCACTACTAAATAGCAACTTCATGAAAGGAGCGTTTGATAAAGGCTATGATATTGCTGTCTATAAAACAGTTCGAAGCGGTACGTACCCATGCCACCCATTCCCAAATGTTCTTGCTGTACATCCAGGGGAACACCTCACTCTAGAGCGCGCACAAGCTGAAGCACTTGTCGCGGATGTGAATTATACGGAGCCAATTTCGATAACAAACTCTTTCGGTGTTCCTTCAAAAGAAGTTTCTGTTTGGCAGGATGATTTTAAGACTGCAATGCAGTACGAAAAGAAAGGTCAGCTTGCAATTCTTTCTTTCATGGGCACGGTACGGGAAGGGCAGTCGCAAAATGAATTTATAGATGATTATATTCTTGCAGGAAAGCAAGCAGGAGAAACTGGTGCGAAGGCACTCGAGGTAAATCTTTCATGTCCAAACATTGGTAACGAAGGATTAGTTTGTTACAACTTAGATGTTACGGAAAAGGTGTGTGAAGGTTTACGTTCAGTTATTGGCTCTACACCACTTATATTGAAAGTTGGATATTACAAAAACAATGAGGACGTTATTCGTCTAGCTGAAATCGCTGAAAAGTATGCAAACGGTGTATCTGCCATCAACACGGTGCAGGCAACCATTGTAGATGAAAAAGGTGAGCAGGCACTCCCAGGGCCAAATCGTTCACGCTCAGGTGTGTGTGGTGCGTCCATTAAGTGGGCAGGGCTCGAGATGGTACAGCGTCTTAAAAGTGCGCGTGATGCTGGCGGATTCACATTTAAAATTTGTGGTGTTGGTGGAGTTACTACTCCCGCTGACTACACTGAGTACCTCCGCGCTGGGGCTGATATTGTCATGAGTGCAACGGGAGCTATGTGGAACAGCGATTTAGCCGTTGAGGTTAAACAATCAACACTATGAATATAAAACACGTAATAGAGTCTCAGCAGTTTTCTCGTGAAGATTTGGAAGGACTTTTTGCACTCGCCACGTCTCTTGAAGGGAAACGCACCAAAGATTTGGACGGAAAAATAATGGCAGCGCTCTTTTACGAACCCTCTACTAGAACGCGTCTTAGCTTTGAATCAGCAATGGAAAGACTTGGTGGAAATGTTATTTCTACGGAGAACGCCAAAGAGTTTTCGTCGGCAGCAAAGGGCGAAACACTTGAAGACACTATTCGCATGATGCATCACTATGCGGACGCAATTGTCTTACGACATTATGAAAAGGGGGCGTCGGAAAGGGCGTCAAAAGTTTCCAGTGTTCCAATTATTAATGCAGGAGACGGCGCGGGCCAACACCCCACACAGGGGTTACTCGATTTGTATACCATTCAACGAGAGCTTGGAAGTATTGATGAAGCGCACGTAACTATGGTTGGAGATTTGAAAAACGGTCGCACGGTGCGTTCGCTTTCGTATCTACTTGGAAAATATAAAGACGTCACAGTGTCATTTGTAGCACCCGAAGCTTTACGAATAGGAGATGACATTAAAGAATATTTGTCTGCACATAATGCTACCTTCACGGAAACTGATAATTTGGAATCGGTACTATCTATTTCAGACGTAATATATATGACTCGTGTGCAGAAGGAGAGATTCCAAGATCCTGAGGAATATGAACGATTGAAAGGGAGCTATATTTTTACAAGAGAAATGGCTGACAGAATGAAGGAGTCATCCATTATTATGCATCCGCTTCCTCGTGTTGATGAAATCCAACCAGAGGTAGATGATTCACCACACGCCGCTTACTTTAAACAAGCGTCTTACGGAGTATTGGTGCGAATGGCGCTTTTGAAAACTCTCCTAGGATAGTTTCCAGTTAATGACGAGACGCTTTGTTGCGTCATCATCGAAGCCAAATGGTCGAATGGAGTCACCGTTTGAAACGGAAACGTCTGAGGCGATAGTCCATGGACTCTTAGTAAGCGTAATCATTTTATCGTTAGGTTGGAGCCCGTAAAATCGTGGGCCGTTGAGAGATGTAAATGCTTCAAGGTTTTCGAGCTTTCCCATCTCTTCGAATACTTGTGTGTAGAGCTCGAGCGCTGATGGAATTGAAAAAATACCTGCTGCTGGCGGGTCCTTTTCTTTCGAAGTCGTTGGATGCGGTGCTGAGTCCGTTCCGAGGAAAAAGTGCGGTGAACCAGAAGTAACGGCCTCTCTTAAAGCTTTCTGATTCTCCTCACTCTTTATAACTGGCATGCAGTGGTGATATTGAGGAGCGCTACTTTTCTCGACCACACTTTTGTTCTCTACAAGGTGGTGAATGGTGATAGTTGAGCCCAAAAAATTACTGTTCGCGTCTTGCACGAATTGAATAGCGTCTTTTGTGGTAGCGTGTTCCAAAACAATTTTAAGCTCAGGAAAATCCGAACGGAGTTTTGGGAGCGTTGTATCTAAAAAAACTTTTTCTCTATCATACGGGTCAATAACGTTTCCGTTCAAATCTTTCAATGATTCGCCGTGTAGAAGGATAGGCATGCCGACTTTTTGCATTGCTTCAAATACTTTGTACACGTTCTGGATATTAGTTACTCCGTGCGTTGAGTTTGTTGTGGCTCCTGCTGGATACATTTTTACCGCTGTAGCGTGGCCATCCGTAAAACCTTTTGCAATTTCTTCAGCCGAACTATTGTCGGTGAGGTAATAGGTCATGAGAGGGGTGAAATTGGCGTTTTGAGGTAGTGCTTTCAAAATTCTCTCTCGGTATTGAATAACGTCTTCTGTAGTAACAACTGGGTTTGGCGCAAGATTTGGCATGACAATCGCTCGTCTAAAAGCGCGAGCGGTGAGCGGAAGGACGGCTTCAAGCATGGCGCCGTCTCTAAGATGTGTGTGCCAATCGTCTGGTTTTCGAATAGTTATTGAATCCATTTCAAGTATTCTATCACTCGCATTACGCAAAATAGGTAAAATTGACATGTATCAAAATAAGCGTAGAATAATTCCTAATCTAAAAATGACGTACGAACTCAAAAAAGATAAGTACTTCAGAGCGAGGGAGAACTACGGAAAATTTATCGAGCTCATTTGTGCTGGATGTAATCAGAAAACTTTGGTGTATCAGAAAGACGGTAGTGGTAGCCTGTTTCGTTGCTACTTGAATAGGATTTTTTGGCCTGATAAATACTCGGATCTTCAATACGACAAAACGGTCACGGAAAAAAGTGATATGCCAAATTTTGAATGTATTTCATGCGAAAGCGTTATTGGTGTTCCGATGAAATATACAGACGAAAGATTAGCTTTTCGTTTAATACGCGGACGATTTTCTAAAAAGAACCATTCGCAAACATGAATAATTCATTAGAACGAGCTCGATTGAGTTTGAATCCGCTTAAGAAAAAAGTGAGCGTTTATGAAGATGGAAAACTTCACAAAATAACAATTAAGCGTGAAGGAGTTGGCATCATAAAACCAGAGCAAGGTGTGTTTGCGCAATATTTATTTCGAGCAAGCGACAAATGGCAAAAGTATTCAGTTTTGATTAATGCTCCTTTAGACGAAAATCTAAATCCCATATTTAACAGTAATGAGAAATTAACGTTGCGTGTTGATTCAGGCTGCGAAACCGGTCAACTTTTTGGTGATAGAACGTGTGACTGTAAAGAACAATTACATTCTACAATGAAGGAGGTTCAGGACAGAGGTGAGGGAATGATTGTGCATATTCCTCGTCAGGACGGTAGGGGGCAGGGACTCGCTTTTAAACTAGCGACATTACTATTGCAGCACGAATCAGGGGTCGATACGGTTGTTGCTGCTGAGTCATTGACCCACGGTGATATAGATGTGAGAAGTTACCGTGGCGTAATTGCCATTCTAAAGTTTTTCAATATTTCGCCGTCTACCAAGATATCTCTCGCAACCAATAATCCTAAGAAGATGAAAATATTTGGAGAGAACGGCTACCAACTTGATCAAATCATTCCTGTCGTTATTCCGCCTACTGAACTAACGAAGCATCATTTGCGTGCAAAGCAGGAAAAATTGGGTCACCAAAATTTGGTATGAACACCATAGAAAAACTTGATCGCGCAATGGTGAAGAACGACTCGCTTGTTTGTGTAGGACTCGATCCTGACTGGTCAAAAATGCCAGACGAGTACACTCGTGACGTTTCTCCTGAACATCGTGAGGAAAGAATATATAATTTTTTGACCACGGTTGTTGATATTACTGGCAAAGACGTTTGCTCCTATAAGGTGCAAAAAGCATTTTTCGACTTATATCCAGAAGGACATTCACTTTTACGAAATATTATTCAATACATTCATCATAAGTATTCAGAAGTGCCAGTTTTTGTCGATTGCAAGATTGGAGACATAGATAACACAATGGAGGCCTATGGGTCACTTATTTTTGATGATTTAAACGCAGATGGAGTAGTGTTAAATCCTTACATGGGAGAAGACGTTCTTAGAATTGTGAAAGATCGACCAGAGAAAGCGGGCATTGTACTTGTAAAAACCAGCAACGAAAGTTCTGTTCAAGATTTGAAAGCATTTGACGGAAGAAGAATGTGGGAGCATGTGCTCGACGCAACCGTGAACGAATGGAATACCTCAAAGAATCTCATTCCCGTACTCTCGTCATTAGCTGAGTATTCCGAAAAACCTCGTCTGAACATACCAAACGATGTACCTATTTTATTGGCTGGATACGGAGCACAAGGCGGAGACGCTTCAAATATTACAGATTTTCTCAACAATCAGAAACGAGGTGTGTTTATTAACTCATCACGAAAGATTTTGTATCCATACAGCGCGGAGGATGTGAATTGGCGCGACAATGTAGCGCTCGAGGTGAAGCGAATGAAAGCCGAGATTAATAAACATCGAGATGAATAAGTTTCTGCTCTTACTTGGTGCGTCAGGAGTAGGTAAAAGCACTATCATCAATGAATTGAAACGTATCGACCCGCGTTTCGTGTATATTTCGCCGTACATGACTCGTTCACTTAGAGAAGGAGAGAAAGATAAAGTGAGTGTAGATGAAGTGGCGTTTCAAGAACTAGAAGATTCAGGCAAGTTCGTTATTGTTAATGAGTTGTATGGGGTACGTTACGGTACACCATTTGAACCTATTTTGAATGCGTTCGAGTCAGGCAACTACCCAGTACTCGATTTTCCTATTTCGCGACTCGATGCAGTAAAAAAAATATTTCCTGACCAACTTTACTTGGTGTACATATATCCACCTTCATTAGAAGTGTTGAGGGAGCGTTTACAAAGTAGACCGGAAAGGTTTATTGAGAGCGAACAAGAGCTCCGAGAGATGAACGCTAACAAAGAAGCATTTGAGCTCTCAGTTATTAGTCATGAAGGACACGCCAAAGAAGTTGCAAACACTATATATGAAGGTTATATGAAGAGTGTATCTGTAGAGCAGAAAGTATAGAGCGTGATATCTTGAATTAAGTTATGAAGAAAAAGAATGTGAAAACAAAGATTGAGTTTAAAAAAGATTCATATAGACGCGCGAGAGGTGGCTACTCACGGCTTTTAGAACTTACATGCGAACACTGTAAGAAAAGCTTTTGCCAATACCAGAAAGATGGTCCAGGTATATTGAAACGCTTATATACCGACAGGATGATTCCGGAACCTACTCGAACTTCCAAGCAATTGGTGTGTGGAAATTGTGACAGAGTTCTTGGCGCACTAATTACCTATAAAAAAGAAGATCGACCGGCGTACCGCCTATTCGTTGGAGCGGTTGCTAAAAGAATAGTGAAGTCGAAATAGTTCAACAAAGCGAATCATTGCGCTATTTGACACATTACAATATAGTTGTATTATATATCTATGAGTCAGAATCATAAAGTTAACGATGTCGGAGGAGTACGTAAAGTACCAGCTGCAAACGGCATTTTGTATGAATTAGCAGTCTCTGGTACTCGTGTACTTTTTTTCGATAATGGCAGTAGATTTAGACCTATTGGTGGCACTGGTGGAATGCCAAAACTAGGAAAGCCTTCAAGACGTCAAGCATGGGAACGTGCACAGGATGCACGTGGGCATCATTAAGAAGTTTTTATTTTTGACTACATGTTATGGCAGGTAAAGAAATGATACGAAACGTAGAGCACAAAGGTGTTCTTTATCAATTTTTGATTAAGCCAATTGGTATTCTTAGTCGTGTTAGTAGAACAGGGAGTAATTTGAAAGAACGCGACGAGAAAGGATGGGAAGAGGCTGAAGCAGAGTTGATACGCCTTGGATACCGAGGAAACTACTAGATACTCGTGTTTTTTGACCTCTGATATACTTGACGCACATGTCAGAGCTTTCACTATATAGGAAATATAGACCAGAAACATTTAAAGATGTTTTGGGGCAAGACCACGTTATAAAAGTACTCCAAGGGGCTTTGAAAGAAGGTCACCCGGCGCACGCATACTTGTTTGTAGGAACTCGAGGAATAGGGAAAACATCAATCGCGCGTATTCTTGCAACGGAACTCGGTGCATCACCTCGCGACATCTATGAGATGGATGCCGCTTCAAACACCGGAGTCGATAATGTTCGACAATTACGCGAAGAAGCATCCGTGCTTCCATTTGAATCAAAACGGAAGGTGTACATCATTGACGAAGTGCACATGCTTTCTAAAGGAGCATTTAATGCATTCCTAAAACTTTTGGAAGAGCCACCGGAACACGTGATATTTATTTTAGCTACAACAGAGCTTGAAAAAGTTCCCGACACCATACAATCGCGTTGCCAAGTATTCACGTTCAAGAAACCAACAGAGAAGGTGCTTGGTGAGATGGTAACAAAAATCGCGAAGGCGGAAGGCTTCACACTTGAAAAAGCTTCCGCTGAACTTATTGCGCTTTTGGCTGATGGATCATTTAGAGACGCGCTCAGCGTGCTTCAAAAGATTCTTGCATCTTCACCCGATAAGAAAGTGAGTATAGAAGAAGCAATTTTGGTCACTGGAGCTCCTCGCTTGGAATTGGTGCAAAGAGTCATAAGCGATTTGAGTAAGGGAACTTCAGAAGATGCCCTTAGCGCCATAGGGGAGGCAGTTACCGACAATGCCGATATGGCAGTATTTGCACGACTTTTACTCCAAAGACTTCGCACACTATTGATGCTCCGCTACGCACCAAAGCTTGGTAAGGAACTCGCAAGCGATATGGCAGATTCAGACAGGGAATTCCTAGAAACACTTGCGAAAGACACTACTTCAAAAATTAATGCCGAGACACTCCGCAAATGCATCCTAGCTTCTGTAGAAATCCACCGAGCTTCCATTTCCCAACTTCCTTTAGAGCTTGCGGTGATGGAGCTGACTACGCCACAGGTTTGAGGTTATAGGGAATAGTGGAGGAGTGTTTAGTAATGGATAAAGTTTAGTAGCTGGTGTAAAGTACATCACATTGGGGAGTCGTCTAATGGTAGGACAGAGGCCTTTGAAGCCTTTAATTGGGGTTCGAATCCCTGCTCCCCAGCAATGGCCTAAAAACAAGCCACCTCGTGTGGCTTTTGTTTTAGGCCATATTGCGTTGGAGAGAAAGCGGAGCTTTCGAGGGATTCGAATGGCGCAGGTATATTTTTGTTTGTCTATGACAAGGCAAAAATACCGAGACAAGGCAAAAATACCGAGCCGGGGTCGCGAGAAATTTCCGTCAGGAAATTTACTTGTGACCGAATCCCTGCTCCCCAGCAGTGCACACGAATTAGAGTTTTTTGCGAGCGAAGCGATCAATTACAAAAAAGCTCGAATTCGCTTCGCGGATGTCGCGTATAGCGACACAAGAAACTAATTGGGGCAAAAGGGGAGTAAGGAAATCTTTCTCCCTGCGCTCACTCGGGAAAGAATAAGGATTATCCTTTCCTCTCGTATCGCTTGGGAGTAAAATACTTCGACGGGTGACCAAATCCCTGCTTCCAAGCGAATTAAGTTATAATCTCAGTAATGAAGTTGTTAGAAATTTTTGAGGAAGAAATTTCAAACGAAAGCACAAATTATTTTATTTTGGATTCCGGGCAGCATCAAAGAGATGTTGATTTTGAGTCGTACGAGTGGAAGACTTCAATTAATAATCGATTGTCCGTCGGAGACCTCTTTATATACAGAAGGCCTCAAAAAATGAGTGCTCGGAAAGAGTTCATGTTTTTCGGTGTCGGCAAAGTTGGAACCATATCAGGTAACGATCACGTTGAGGCGACGATTAAAAAACCTCATCCGTTCGTAAATCCAATACTCCAGTCAGATGTCGCAGATTTTAAGTGGACATGGAAAGAGAGGGGAAATTCCTGGGAACACTTTTGGAACCAATACGGAATTAATCAAATCTCGAGAGAAGATTTTTTAAACCTTTTAGAAATGGCCAACGAAGATTACGATGCAGACTATGACGGAGAAGCTGTAAGGGCTGATTCACAAATTGCAGACCAGGATTACTCAGTCGAAGACTCAAGGGCGTTTTCGCCTTCTAGGCCTTGGCAAGCTGCCTGGTCTCGTCGTGTTAAAGATGCTTACGGATATCAATGTGCAGTATGCGACCTCGCCCTGCCCATTTTTTTAGTTGGTTCGCATATTATTCCTGTGAAAGATAAAGAGCACGTAAACAAGAGAAAAGATCCCGCGAATGGGATTTGCCTTTGTACGATCCACGACAAAGCCTTCGACGAAGGGTATTTCACCATTAGTGATGAGTATAAAATCGTTCTCTCGGACCAAGCTAAAATAGATAGTGTTCTTTGGGGTTACCTTGAACGGTTTCAGGGTAAATTAGTTCGGAGACCAAATAAATTTAAACCAGATCGGAAGAGC
>SCVI01000042.1 GCA_004296925.1 Patescibacteria group bacterium
TGCTCTTGTGCCAAAAAACGCACGCAAGGTTTTTGAAGGTGAAATTTTTGATATGTATCAGTGGGAGCAGGAACTCTATGATGGCTCGACCGCTATATTTGAAAAAGGGTCACGGCCTGACACAGCGGTGGTATATCCAGTGACTGACGAAGGAAAGATTCTCATAATAGAGGATTCGCAACCTCATAGAGAGACCGTACTAACATCGATTAGTGGACGCATAGAGGATAATGAAACACCAGAAGAAGCTGCTAAAAGAGAGCTTTTAGAAGAAACAGGTTATGAAGTTCGTGAGCTAGTCTCTTTTTATACTACTACCCCTGTTGAAAAGTTGGATTGGATTAATTACGTGTTTATTGCAAAGGGATGCCGTAAGACTCAAGAGCCCGCACCAGACCCAGGAGAGAAGATTGTAGTCCGCGAAGTTTCATTTGATGAGTTGATATCGTTATCTGCGGAAGGGAAGTTGCGAGGAAAAGATTTTCAGATAATAGCTCTTCGTGCCTTACTTGATGAAAATAATATGAATGAGTTACGAAACAAGTTTACTACTAATATATGAGTAGAATTACGCGATATGTAAAGTTGGTCCGTGATGGTATTCCAGAAGTACTTTCCCAAAAGGGTGTAGAACATACAGTACGGATGGCTTCGACTGACGAACGGGAGAAATTACTTTTGGATAAACTTTTTGAAGAAGTAACTGAGTTGTCTGAGAGTGGAAATCCAGAGGAGTTAGCAGATATCTATGAAGTGTTGTTAGCTATAATGAAAACCAAGAACTGGAACCCTGAAGATATAGAGAAAATTAGACTTCAGAAGTTAGGAGAGCGAGGAGGATTTGAAAATGGAGTAATCTTAGAGGAGACAAAAGAATAGAAATTTTAAGACTTTTGCACCACAAAGACTATCGCTTTTCGAAAATTGTGGTATTCTTCGCGCGTAATAAAAGAAGATAGTTAGAGGCGTATGAACGACAACAATCTCAATTACACAGCAAGCAAAATAGTTTCTGAAAAGAAGCCGTTTTTTGAATATCTCACTACATGGATAGGTTCCATACCTTCACTTGTGGTGCATACATTGTTATTTATCTCAGCGTTTGTTGTAGGTTATTTGGGCATTGCCGAATGGGATACCGTGCTACTTGTTCTCACTACTATCGTTTCTTTGGAAGCTATTTATTTGTCTATTTTCATTCAAATGACGGTAAATAGACACACCGCTAGTCTTAAAGAAGTGGAGGAAGACGTGGAAGACATTCAGGAAGATCTTGAAGAAATCTCTGAAGACTTGGAAGACATTCAGGAGGACGTTGAAGAACTCAATGAAGAGGATGCAGAAGATGAAGCTCGGCAACAGAAACAAATGATATCGCTCGATGTTATGTCAAAAGAGCTGCGCCAGATTCTTGACGATTTAGAAAAATACAAGAAACAGTAATTATTTACTTTCTTTTGGTTTGTCGAGTTTCTCAAGTCTTAAGACTTTGAAGCCAAAAAAGACAACCATCGCCATGATGACAAAATTGATGAGTGTCACTAGGAAATTGCCCCACAAAATCTCAGCACCAAAAAAGGGTAACGAAGCATTTTTAAGCCCATGTGCTTGACCTAAAAGAAGTCCTACAACGGGATTAATCATGTCATTTATAAAGGAATTAACGAGTTGAGATACCGCCCCTCCTAAGATGAAACCGATAGCAAGACCTACGACGGCTCGTTCGCGAATGAAATCAAGAAAACTTTTCATAGAGAAAATATACTGAAACGTGTATTTTGCTATGATACACTAGTTTGCGTTACCTATAAAATAGGTAATACTCAGCACACAATGGAATCGAGCGGTATTCATATTTCATTAAAGGCAGAAACCTTAGGGCATTTCTGGGGAATTCCTATCACCAACAGCCTACTCATGACGTGGCTGGTGATGGGCTTACTTTTTATATTTGTCTTTTTGTTCAGAAATTCAATAAAGATGATTCCTGGCAAGCTACAAGCTGCTATTGAGTGGGGGCTTGAGGGGGCGCTTGCATATATGACGGAAACTTTAGAGGATGCAAAACTCGCAAAACGTTTCTTGCCCCTCATCGCAACGCTTTTTCTGTTTATTTTAGCCATCAATGAACTCGAGTTTTTCCCTGGTGTTGGCAGTATCATGTATCACACTCACGAAGGGTTTGTACCGCTTCTTCGTGCCTCAACGGCAGATCTTAATACCACTCTCGCGTTGACACTCATCTCAGTTCTAACTATCGAAATAGTGGGCATTCTTGCGCTAGGTCTGTTTAGGTATGGCGGTAAATTTATAAATTTCTCCTCACCGGTGAATTTTGTTGTTGGGTTGATTGAGCTCGTTTCAGAGTTGGGACGCCTTGTTTCGTTGTCGTTCCGTCTTTTCGGGAATATTTTCGCGGGAGAAGTGCTTATAGCGGTTATCGCGCTTTTTGTGCCGTATTTCGTTCCGGTGCCGTTTATGCTTTTTGAAATGTTTGTTGGTTTTGTACAGGCCGTTATTTTTGCCCTTCTTACGCTATTCTTTATCAAGCTTGCAGTTGCGCCACCGCATGGCGTAGAGGCTCATTAGTCAGAATGGCCATTTTATAGTCCACGCGGTGTGGGTTATACCTAGCTTCCTCATAGCAAAATAGTGTATACTTCCGAAGTAATTATTAGCCGTAAGGCATTATTTTTTATCTATTATGGAAATTGAATCAGCAAAGCTCATTGCAATGGCACTCGCTGCAGGTTTGGGCGTTCTTGGTCCAGGTATCGGTATTGGTCTCATTGGTGGTCGCGCTATGGATGCTATTGGTCGTAATCCTGATGCATCGGGCAAAATCATTCCAAACATGATTCTTGCAATCGTGTTCACAGAAGCTCTTGGTATTCTTGCACTCGTTGTTGCATTTATCATCAAATTCGTCTAACAGAAATTGAAGATCTAAATCATGGGAGAACTGTTTTCAACATTTGGTCTTGATGTACGATTGCTCGTCATCCAATCCGTTAACTTCGGCATTACGTTACTTGTGCTCTGGTATTTCTTATACCGACCACTGTTAAAAATAATGGCGGAGCGAAAGGAAAAGATAGCAAAAGGAGTACAAGATGCCGAAGAGGCTGAGAGAACCCGAAAATCAACGGAAGATGCACGTTCGGGTATTTTGACTTCAGCAGAACAGGAAGCAGCAAATCTCATGGATCGTGCAGTTGGTGAAGGTAAAGATGAACGTGCCAAAATAGTAAAAATGGCACAGGAAAGAAGTGATGCATTAGTTGCTGACGCAAGAGCGGAGGCACTTGAGTTACAACGTAAAGCGCTTCAAGACAGCGAAAAAGAAGTTACCCGTATGGCAATTCTTGCTGCGGAAAAAATCTTGAGCACACAAAAATAACATGTCACTTGCACACGCGTACGCAGAAGTAATTCAAGCTGAAGAAGAACGAGGCCCTTCGGCAGGTTTTTCAGACAAGCTTTTTGCGTTTATGAAATCTCGCGGACACGTGTCTCTTATTCCTCACATTGCACGCATACTGGATCGTCTACCGTCTCGTCGCAGAGTGGTCGTAACGCTCGCCGACGAGAATGCGGAACAAAAATTCAGTTCAGAAATAGCGCATGCTCTAACATCTCTTAATGTTCATGAACAAAAAAAAGAGGTAGTTATTGACCCACGTGCTGTAGGAGGATTTTCTGTTCGTTCAGGAAATGGCATTGTTGATAGAACCTTTAGAACCGCGTTAGTTTCTTTATATCAAAACACAATTAGACAATAATTTATGACTGACATCAGCATCATCGACAGACTAAAGAAAGAAATCGATTCGTTTGGTTCATCCAACGAAGTGCAAGAATCTGGTGTCGTACGTAAAGTTGGCGACGGCATTGTTGAGATTGAAGGATTAGGAAATGCCGCAATGGCAGAAATGGTCCGCTTTGATGAGTCGAGTGTCTCCGATGTGAAGGACGCAATCTCTCACGATGACGCTCTTTTTGGCGTTATTTTGAACCTTGAAGAAGATACTGTAAAAGCAATTGTCTTGGGTGAATCTTCACGCATTAAAGAGGGGATGGTGGTTTTCAGAACAAAAAAACTTTTGTCTATTCCTGTGGGTGAAGGAACAGTTGGTCGCATTTTGAACATTCTTGGTGAACCAATTGACGGCAAGGGACCAATTAAAGCAGATGCAATTAGTCCAATTGAACGAGAAGCGTACGGTGTTATTGACCGTGCTCCTGTGAATGTGCCACTTCACACTGGTATTAAAGCTATCGACTCTCTTATTCCTATCGGTCGCGGGCAACGGGAGCTCATCATTGGAGACAGGGCTACCGGAAAAACAACTGTTGCAATTGATGCAATCTTAAACCAAGTAAATGAACCTAAAGCAACACGACCTATTTGTGTCTATGTCGCCATAGGACAAAAGGAATCTAAAACTGCGCGTATTGCAGCACTCTTGGCAGAAAAAGGCGCAATGGAATACACAATAATTGTTTCAGCGCCTGCGTCTGCTTCGGCAGCCTTTCAGTTTTTGGCGCCATACTCCGGAGTAACCCTTGGTGAGTATTTCATGGATAAAGGGAAAGACGTGTTGGTAGTATATGACGATCTTTCAAAGCAAGCGGTAGCGTATCGTCAACTTTCACTACTCCTAAGACGTCCACCAGGTAGAGAGGCATATCCTGGCGATATCTTTTATCTACACTCACGACTTCTTGAACGAGCCGCAAAGCTCTCAAAGGAAAAAGGAGGAGGATCTCTCACTGCGCTTCCTATTATTGAAACACAAGAAGGTGACATCTCTGCATATATTCCAACAAACGTTATCTCAATTACCGACGGTCAAATGTTTTTGGAAGCAGATCTTTTTAACAAGGGAACACGTCCTGCTATTAACGTCGGTATTTCAGTGTCTCGCGTTGGTTCCGCTGCACAAACCAAGGCCATGAAGAAAGTGTCAGGAAGAATCAAATTAGATTTGGCACAGTTCAGAGAGCTTGAAGCATTTATGCAGTTTTCTCAAGACTTAGATGCTGAAACGAAAAAGACTATTGATGGCGGTCGCAGACTTTCAGCAATTCTCAATCAGAACAAGAATGCACCTATCCCATTTGAGCGACAGGTAGTGGTTATGTACGCAGCAACAAACGGACATTTTGATTCTTATGCTCCCGAACAAATAGGAGAGATTGAATCAAAATTCCTTAGCTATCTTGATAGAGAAGCGAAAGAAGTTCTCGAAGCTATTCGTTCCTCAAAGGAAATATCTAACGATACAGAGACGAAGTTAAAGGATGCGATTCAGAATTTTGTAGCTACTAACGCATAACACCTCATGTCGCTCAAAGACATAAAACTGAAAATTAAGTCAGTCGATAGAACACGCAAGGTCACAAAGGCCATGGAGGCGGTTTCAGCTGTAAAAATGCGCAAGAGTCAGCAACGAGCCATTACAGGGCGACCTTACGCAAATGCGGCTTTCTCAATATTGGAGCGTTTGAGCGTATCACTCAAAACAGTACGTCATTCATTAACTGAAAAACGCGAAGTAAAGAAGGTTGCGGTAGTAGTGGTAACTAGCGATAAGGGTCTTTGTGGTGTTTTAAATAGTGCGGTACTTAAATCTGCGCAGCAACTTGTAACTGGTTACAACTTACCGGATGAATCTGTTTCTATTTATGCGTTTGGTAGAAAAGGCGCAGAATACTTTGATCGAAGAAACTACACGATCTTGGGAAAGTTTGAAAATGTTTCTGATGAAGTTTCAATTGCGGATCTCGCAATCGTGACTGCTGACATTACTCGCGCTTTTAAGGCACATGAATTTGACAGAGTGGATGTGGTGTATACAAATTTTAAATCAACTTTTGAGCAACAAGCTCTTTCGCACACTATTTTACCGCTTTCTCTAGAATCAATTTCAGAAATCGTGGATGGTATTACACCAGAAAAAGGAAAGTTTGCTGAACGAGCGCCAGTATCTGCACCTGCTTCATATACTGTTGAACCATCGTCTGAAGTAGTTGTAGATGCTCTTATACCAAAATTGGTGAGCGTATTGTTTTTCCATGCACTTTTGGAATCGAAGGCTTCAGAGCATTCAGCCAGAATGGTTGCAATGAAGAACGCTTCTGATAAGTCACGTGACTTATCGAAGTCATTGAATCGTACTTTCAACAAAGCTCGACAGGCACTCATTACAAGAGAGGTGTCGGAGATTGTTGGCGGTATTGAGGCCATGGCTTCATAAGAGTTTATTTGTTAGAGTAGCTTTATTGTTAAAATATTTCACATGAACGGAACAATCACACAAATCATCGGTACGGTTGCAGACATCCACTTCGAGAATGATCCTCCAAAGGTTCATAATGCGCTTGTATGTAAAGTACCTGCAGAAAAAGGAGTAGAGGCACGTGAAGTCTATTTTGAGGTTGCTCAGCATATCGGTGTAAACCGCGTTCGTGCCATCTCGCTTTCTACTACCGATGGCTTGGTTCGTGGTATGAAAGTTACTGATACAGGTGCTCCAATTTCCGTTCCTGTAGGTGAAGCGTCTCTTGGAAGACTTTTTAATGTTCTTGGAAACACAATCGACGGAAAAGCAGAGCTTCCAAAAAATACTCCGGTTTCTCCAATTCATCGCAGCGCCCCACCTTTTATCGAACAAAAAACAAAAGCTGAAGTTTTTGAAACAGGACTTAAGGCAATCGATCTCCTCGCGCCTTTCATCAAGGGAGGTAAGGTAGGACTTTTCGGTGGAGCTGGCGTTGGTAAGACGGTCTTAATGCAGGAGTTAATTCACAACGTAGCAACACAACACGGGGGATTCTCAGTATTTGCTGGTGTGGGTGAGCGCGTACGTGAAGGAAATGACCTCTATCATGAAATGGCAGACTCTGGAGTACTTCCAAAAACAGCGCTTGTTTTTGGACAAATGAATGAAGTGCCGGGAGCGCGCGCACGTGTGGCACTTTCTGGTCTTACTATGGCCGAATACTTCCGTGATGAAATGGGTAAAGATATTCTTTTCTTCATGGACAACGTGTTTCGTTTTGTTCAGGCGGGTTCAGAAGTATCATCACTACTTGGACGCGTACCATCAGCCGTTGGGTACCAGCCAACTTTGGCAGAAGAAATGGGTCAGCTCCAGGAACGCATTACTTCAACAACAAAAGGTTCTATTACCTCTGTGCAGGCCATCTACGTACCTGCTGACGACCTTACTGATCCAGCACCTGCCACTACCTTCTCGCACCTCGACTCTACTATCGTGCTTTCACGTCAATTAGCATCCTTGGGTATTTATCCTGCTATTGATCCATTAGAATCTGGTTCATCAGCGCTTGACCCAGACATTGTGGGTGTTGAGCACTACGAAGTAGCTCATGCGGTAAAACAAATTCTCCAACGCTACAAAGATCTTCAAGATATTATTGCAATTCTTGGTATTGAAGAACTTTCTGAGGAAGATAAGAGAGTGGTATATAGAGCACGTAAAGTACAAAAATTCCTTTCTCAGCCAACGCACGTCGCAGAAGTCTTCACAGGTATTAAGGGAGAATATGTTCCTCTTGAAGAAACAGTAAAATCTTTCAAGGAGATTATTGAAGGTAAGTACGATGATGTCGCTGAGCAGGACTTCTACATGAAGGGAAGTATTGATCAGGTTAAAAAATAATCATGCAAGTGGTTGTTGCAGAGGTACATAAGAATCTTTTCCAAGGTGAAGCACTTTCGCTCACTGTTGCGACAACAGAGGGTGTGGTGACCGTACTCCCTAAACATGCACCTTTTGTTGCGAACCTCAAAAGCGGGGAAGTTACGGTAAAAACAAAGGAAGGAATTCAAAAATTTGAAATTTCAGGTGGAGTACTTGAAGTGGCAAATGATCAAGTAACTGTTCTACTATAAATAGTGTTGTATTGACAAATACTATAAACTATATATAATATATAGATGAATAAAGAATCAGGTCAAGTAATTAAAGAAGAATCACACGTTTGCGTGAATTGTTTTCACAAATGTACTGCGGTCCGTGGTTGTACTTGTGAAGGTATTCTGGGCCTCTCCTTTCTTAATTGTAAGTGCACTAACTGTGGTCCGAATTTTTATCAAAAATAAAAATTCTTGAAACCGCTTAAGCAGCAGGTTCTTTCCAAAACTGTTTTCCAGGATTTTGATATACAAGGATTGGGGTCAGAACGAGAGTTAGAATCATTGCGAACGAAAGGCCAAACATAATAGCGAAGGCTAAAGGACCCCAGAGGGCAGAAGCGCCAGCAAGCGGGATCATTCCCACTACTGTCGTGACAGTGGTAAGTACAATAGGACGCAGGCGACTTGCGGCACCGTCTACCACCACTTCCTCGAGGGTTCTACCTTCGGGGTTTTTCATACGAACGATTATTGAGTCAACAAGAATTATTGCGTGGTTAATGATGACTCCGGCAAGCGCAATAATTCCTAGCAATGACGAGAATGAGAAAGGTTGACCGGTTAATGCAAGACCTCCCAAGACTCCAATGAGGGAGAGTATTACCAACATAAGGAGGTAGAACGAGTAACGGAAAGAGTTAAACTCAAGTACTAGGATTGCGAGCATTAATACGAGTCCTGCAAGAAAGGCAATTCCCATCTCGGAAAACGATTTGTTCACATCTTCAGTTTCGCCGCCAATTTTCATTGAAACCCCATCTGGAAGCCCCTCCTTTTCAAATGCTTTTTTAAAGTTGTTTGCGACTTCAACCGGTGTCGCCGTGCTTTCGGTTTGAGCTGAAACGGTAGCAATATTTTTTTGGTTCTCTCTTCGAATCACCGCATTTGATTTTTCGATTGAAGGCGTAAGTATAGATCCTAAAAGAATAGAACCGTACGGGGTTTTAATTGGAAGGTTTAACAACCCATTAATGTCAACATTTGTAGTATCTCTCGGTTCACGCCAAGAAGGGTTGAGGTTTGTGCTTACCAATACATCTATATCTTCGTTATCAGTTTTAATAGTTGTCGCTACAACACCAGAGACGGCAGTTCGTAGTGTCCCTGCAACTTGTGCAGGCGATAACCCAACTTCAGCTGCTTTCGCACGATCTATCGTGAGAGCAAATTGTGTACCATCATCCTTTATTGATGTAGCAATCTCTGTAGCTCCCTTTGTTGATCGTAGGACTCGTTCTCCCGCAGAGACGGCGCGCTCTAAATCGTCGAGAT
>SCVI01000043.1 GCA_004296925.1 Patescibacteria group bacterium
GGTGAAGGCACCAGATGAATTAGTGATGCCTAGGTTTGCGGTGAGTCCGTTGAATGCGGTCGAGGTGGTGGCGAAGGTGATAACACCTGTTTGTGCGGATCCGTATGTTTGTGCGAGTGATGTGACACCACTTGCAGAACTGAGTGAAGATGTTGCAACATAATCATAGCCACCTGACGCATTACCCACTAAAAACTGACCGTATGAAGGAGCTGTTGATGTGCCCGTGCCTCCGCTACCAATACCGAGTGCGCGTGCAAGCGTGAGTACGCCATTGATGCTTGCGTTTGCGCCGTTCAAAAGCGAAAGATTGCCTCCGCTATCAATAGTGAGCGCTGTGGTTGTCGCCGAACCAGTAGAGGTTGAAATGGCAAAAAGATTTGAAGTACCACCGCTTGCGCCAGCAAGAGAAAATCGTGCAAAAGGGCTCGTGGTACCAATACCAATGGAGCCAGATAAATATGCATTCTGGGTATTTGGATCAAACCAGTACTTTGCCGTCGATGTTGAATTTCCTCCAATCGCAACAATGTCAGTACTATTTGTAGAATAATTAATAAACTGACTAGAAACTGACGATGTAGTAGTTGACCATGTGCCACCACCCGAACCTCCACCAGAACTCGTAAGTGAAAGACATGCTCCGTTAACTGAAAAACAGCCACCAGAAATATCTATTCCGTTCGCAAACGTGGTGGTTGCAGTTGAACTTACAGAAAGTGGTCCAGAAATAGTTGTCGCACCAGAAACCGTGAGTGTGGAAAAAGAACCAGTACCTCCAGAAATATTTGAATTCGTAATAGTGCCGTTAGAAAATGTTGAATTAGAAATGTCTACAGATGCGAGTTGATCGATACGATTGGTCAACTGAATAGTTTGCGTGTTACCGGCTACATTTGATGAAATATTATTAATAGCTCCATAGACTTCAGACAAAACATTATTTTTGAAACCTTGAAGTTCAAAAGCAAGATTCTCAGACGAGACACCTGTGATAGTTTGTGATTTATATTCGTTGTAAGTGTTGTTGTAGGTGTTGTTGTAGGTGTTGTAATTCGTCACCACACTTGATGGCGTCGTTGTAGGAGTAGAAGCACCTGCAGGAGTTGAAGGAGTATTTACAGAAGGTGCACCTGAAAATAATTTTGCTAACCTCCCTCCATCAAGTCCTGAAAACAAAGCAGCGTACCCCAAGGTGAACATTAAGAAAAATACCGCAACTCCTGCAAGTGTTGGTGCAACAAATGGATATTCCTTACCGAATTTTTTTATGCTTGATTTCTGTACTGAAATGCTTTGATTACTGTTTTGATACTCTTGAGCACGTTTGCTTCGTAAAATTTCCAATCTTCCTGACTCTTCTTCAGAAATCCTTTTTTTAAATTCTTCAAGCGAGGTTCGCTCAACAAACCATTCACGTCCATCTCTCTCAGCATTCACTAAACCGTCCCGGCACAGTCGTGCTAAGTAATCAGGTGTATACCCAAAAAATGCGCCTGCTTCTTTTAATGAAAGAAACTCTCTGCTTGCCTTATATTCAGCGGCGCGTTTTTCTTTTAAAAGCTCAAGTCTTTTTTTCTCTTCTTCCGCCACTCGCACCGCAAATGCTTTAAGAGAATTTGCTTCCACCAACCAGCTTCTTCCTTCTCGCTTTGCATCAATGGAACCTTCTCTCGCAAGTTTAGAAACATAGTCTGCGGTATACCCAACCAAAGAAGCTGCCTCCTTTGGTGACAGGAAAAACTGACTTTTGAGATTACTCTCTGGGTTAGTATTTTGCATTCGAGGAGACGATGTAACTAATATTTTACTAGTCATTTCGGCAAATCTAACTAAATAAAAAATAATCTGTGTGGATTAGATTCCAAAATATTTAGACGGCAAATTATTTAAAAATATTCTTTCAAAATGTGTCGATAGAAGAAAAAATCTGTAATGCAAAGATTGTTGAGTCGCAAAGAAATAAGTATGCTTTTTATATTAAAATTACGGTAAATATTTGTAATGAAATAAAAAAAAATCCAACACAAGTTGGATTTTTTTAACATTTAAATGCTTAAGAAATAAGCTATCTCGTCTAAACGAGATTAAATAGCGATTTTAAGTACTCAAGCCCAATAGAAAACATACTTAAAAACGAATCGTGAATGAACCCAGTAAAACTTAAAAGGGCATTGATGCCATTTTGAATAAATGGTGAGTGCGAAAGTATATCTTTAATGTTTTCATAACCAATATAAGCATTAGCTGTGTACACTCCCGTAGTTGGAGCATACGATAGGTGATTGGATACGATAGCGCCTGAAGATATCGCAAAAGCAATTACGGCGAAACTTACAAACGCTAGCGTATAGTTACTATTTATTTTTGATCGTTTTAGCGGTGACCTCTTTGAGACTAACTGCTTTTGAGGTCTATGTGCAGAAATCACACCAGCACTTCGAATTGAAAGCATTGGATCGTTTTTAATTACCTTACTAGATTCAACAACTTCTTTCTGTTGGACACTCTCTGCCTTGTTATCCTCTTTTTCTCGTTTATCCGAGATTTCAACTCGCATAGAGATCGTTCCAGCGTCAGTCTTTTTAAAATCTTCTCTAAGTTGCGGAACAAATGTGCTTGCTTCATTTGCATAGGTTACTTGGCCCCATGTATTCAAAATATTTTTATTCTGCGTTAAAAGTGCGTGTGTGATAGTTGGCAATCTTTTTGATACATTTCGAGATTCCAAAATAGATTGTGACGCAAGAGTCCCCTTAGCTGGTGTAGGTGTAACTTCCTCTTCTGAAGCAACCACAGCCACATCCCCGTACGAGAGAAGAGCTCCTTCATCAACGTACCAAGATCGTCCAACACGAGTAGCAGGAATTTTACCAGCGCGGGCAAGTTGCCCTATGTAATCTTTTGCGTACCCGGTAGTTTCGTGAGCTCGTTTAGACGAGATGTATTTTTTACCGCTGATTGTAAGCTCATCCATACGAAGTAGTATAGCGTGCCGAAAAGCATCGACCGCATAGATGTGTGGAGTACTAATTATTTTCTACAAACCAAGATTAAAAGAAATAGCTTTCTCGAGCTCCATTGGGTTAACAGAACCTTTAGACTTCTTCATTCCTACCCCTATCAAGAATTTAATACCACTCAACTTCCCTGCCTTTATCTCGGTCACGATTGCAGTTTGCTCATCAATGATCTCTTTAGCGAGAGCAGTAATAGCGCCAATATCTTTCATCTGAAGCAGTCCTTTATTTGTCGCAATATCTCTTGGGGTTCCGCCCTCTGCAAGCAAGACTGCAAGAACGTCCTTTGCTCCGCGAGAAGATAAATCTCCAGAAGCAATAAGCTTAATGAGTTCCACAAAGGAACCTCCTGAAATATTTTTAAGTGCAGTTACGTCATCTTCACCTCCTCTAACATCTGAAAGTAAGTAGTTCACTGCTGATTGAATGAGGGGTAGCTCTGCGAAGTGTGACAACACTTCGGAATCAAAAAAATCTGAGTAGAGAGCGTTGTCAATGAGAGTCTCTATGTCGTGAGCTTTCAAACCGAGCGACATATAACGAGTGCGTTTTTCCCAAGGAAGTTCTGGTAGCGACTCCTTAATTGATGCAACAGAAAATTCTTCTACCTGACTAAGATGAAACTTAGGAATATCAGGGTCAGGAAAATAACGATACTCCTCAGAATCTTCTTTGATGCGTTGCGAGTATGTAACCAATTTCATTTCATCCCAACCTCGTGTTTCTTGAATCAATGTTCCTCCACTCTCCAAAACCTCTTCCTGCCGAGAAATTTCATATTGGATAGCTCGCTCAACCGACTTAAATGAATTAAGATTTTTTACTTCAACCTTAGTTCCTAATTTCTCATTCTTACTTATTGAAATATTTGCTTCAACTCGCATTTGACCTTTTTCCATATGTGCATCCCCTGCCCCAAGAGCACGAAGTAGACGCTGCAATTCACTTGCAAACTCGCTTGCGGATTTAGCATCATGTATACATGGTTCAGTAACTAGCTCCATTAAAGGAAGCCCTGCTCTATTGAAATCAATAAGACTGTACCCAGATTCTTCTGAGGCAGTATTACTGTGTTGTGTGCGCGCCGCATCTTCTTCAAGGTGTATGCGTGTAATAAAAAAACCATTAAGCGCCCCGCCTGAGACGAGCGGAAACTGCTGTTGGCTAATTTGATACCCTTTTGGTAAGTCAGGGTAAAAATAATTTTTTCTATCAAATTCTGTGTAGTCGGCTAGCGTTCCGCCGAGTGCCACACCCATACGTAAGACCTGTTTGACTGCTTCCTTATTTACTACAGGAAGGGTCCCTGGAAATGCTAAACACACCGGGCAAATGTTTACATTCGGATTTTCCTCGTCAGGATTGTTTAACGAGTTACAGAACATCTTTGTTCTGGTTTTCAATTCGGCATGTATTTCCAAACCAATGGTGGGTGTGTACGCGCTCATTACGGACAGTATGCCGTATTAAGCTCATGTGAAGCAATAGCCCAAAATCGAAAGCTCCTAAGAAAAAATTTAATCCAACTTGCTGAGGATATTCGTCAAAGCGTCACTTGCCTCTTTCACAAGAGCATCATCAATAATTGATATTGGGACTACAGTCTTCCCCATATCCTCAAACATTTTGATAATCTTTTGCAATTCTTCCTTAGAAACGAGATCCGTCTTTGTAATAATTAGTATCTCGGGTTTCCGAGATAGTTCATCAGAGTATGCTTTGATCTCGGTACGGACTGTTTCATAATCATTCAAAGGCGCCTCACTGTCAGCAGGCACACAGTGTGCGAGCAATCTTGTTCTTGAGACGTGTCTTAAAAAATTATGTCCTAACCCTTTTCCTGTTGCTGCACCCTCAATCAAACCGGGGATATCTGCTAGTACAAACCCATACAAAACACCAAGCGACGGTTCTAATGTTGTGAAAGCGTACGCCCCTACTTTTGCTTGCGCCTTCGTTAATACATTAAGGAGTGACGACTTCCCAGCGTTCGGTAGACCAACAAGACCCATATCAGCAATTAACTTCAGTTCTATTGTGAACTGATCACGCTCCCCATCTTTTCCAGGAAGAGCTTGATCCGGGTATTGGTTTGTTGATGACTTGAAGCGTACGTTCCCATACCCACCGCGACCACCGCGGAGCGCTATTACCTCTTGTCCATCTTCAAGAATTTCAAATTTTGCATTACTGCCGTGACGATAAATAACGGAGCCCACAGGGACATCAATGATTACATCCTCTCCGTTTGCGCCCGCCATATTTTTTTTCGCACCATCAATACCGCGTTCAGCTTTGAAAGTATTGTTCCCACGATATTTCGATAGCACCTGAATATCTCGTACACCGCGGAACACGACATTCCCGCCATTTCCCCCATCCCCTCCCGATGGACCGCCAAACTCCTTTCCTTTCTCGTGAAGCCAGCGCACCACGCCATCGCCTCCTCTTCCTGCGCTTGCGGTTACTTTGAATACGTCTATAAATGCCATGCCTTTTACCCTATCACACTTGTTCAAAAGACACTCGAAAATAGAAGATCTTCTGTCCTAACGCTTCTTTAGTATATGTACGATAAGCCACCCGATAACTGCCACGACAGCACCACCCAGCAATGCTGGGATAAATCCATCAACCGTAAATCCTTCAAGAAAATGCGCGACGAGTAATATAAGTCCGGCATTAATAACCAAAGAGAATAACCCTAACGTGACAATATTTAGAGGAAGCGTAATAAGCGATAAAACCGGCTTTACTGTAACGCTCAGTAATCCTAAAACAACAGCGGCAATTCCTGCAATGTAATATGTATCTGTATGAAAGCCCTCAACAAATTGTATTACTAAGAGCACCGCAAAGACTGTCCCTAAAAATCGTGTAAGTAATCCCACGTCCTCATTTTACCATTCAATTTCTTTCCTACCTGCGCCCATTGCCTGCGCCCACATAAGTTCATACAGGTCAGCGACATATCCACCAACCAATATTCTGGGTTTACGAAAC
>SCVI01000103.1 GCA_004296925.1 Patescibacteria group bacterium
CGGCACGGTCAACGACCTGGGCTCGGGCGCCGCCACCGGCACCGCCGGCACGGCCTCGAACACCGCGCCCGCCATCAGCCACGGCGCGCCGGCCTACAGCATCCCGGCCGGCACCAGCCGCATCGCCGGCATCGTGCTGCCGCCCAACGCGAGTTCGGCCAACAACAACTTTGGTGAGATCACCAGCGACCGCAGCATCAGCGGCCGCATCTTCACCGACAACAACGGCGACGGTGCCTTCAACGGCAGCGACGCCGGCGTGGGCAGCGGCGCGGGCGGCGCGAACAACGTGCCGCAGACGCTGACGCTCACCGGCAACGACCTCAACGGCAACCCGGTGTCGATCACCACCACGACCGACGCCTCGGGCCAGTACAGCTTCACCGGCGTGCCACCGGGCACCAGCTACACCGTGACGTGCACCACCTGCGCGCCCCCGGCCGGCTTCATCAACAGCACCACGCCGCTGGCCTGGCCGGGCAGCACCGGCGGCACCGCCGGCGGCAGCCAGGCCGTGCCCGCGATCACCGGCATCGACCTCAGCGGCGTGAAGACCACCTCGGTGGACAACCACTTCACCAAGACCCTGCCGGGCAGCCTGATCTCGGGCGTCGTCTACTTCGACCCCGACAACAGCGGCGGCGTGTTCACGCCCGACGACCAGCCGGTGCCGGGCCGCACGCTGGAACTGCGCGACCAGGTGAGCAACGCGCTGATCGCCACCACCACCACCGACGCCAGCGGCGCCTACAGCTTCGCGGGCCTGCCCGCCGGCAGCTACCGCGTGGTCATGCCAGCCCTGCCATCGGGCACCACCCACGGCCTCACCAGCGCCGGCACCCTGGCGGGCGCGCCCAACGGCACGCCCACCGCCCCGGGCGTGGCGCCGGCGGCCATCGCCAGCATCGTGGTGGCCGCGAACCAGAGCACGGCCAACCACAACTTCCCGCTGGTCTCGGACATCCGCATCGCCGGCCGCGTCTACGAAGACCGCGACTTCGACGGCCAGTTCGGCGGCGCCGACGTGGGCCTGCCCGGCAGCACGATCGGCCTGGTCGGCACCGACGCCTTCGGCAACGCCGTCACGCGCTACACCACCACCGACGCCGGTGGCCAGTACAGCTTCACGGGCCTGGCGCCCGGCAACTACACGGTGCGCCAGACCCAGCCGCTGGGCTACACCAGCGTGGCCAACACGCCGGGCCCGGTCACCGGCGGCAGCGCCGGTGCCGTGGGCGCGCTCGGCGGCGCGGT
>SCVI01000104.1 GCA_004296925.1 Patescibacteria group bacterium
GGCATCCGCATCGCCTGCCCATCGGATGCTCCTGCTCGCCAACATGCACACGTGCGACTTTCAGCTGGTGACAACGCAATTGGGTCGCGCGAGCGCAAGACCCTTCGCCGAGATCACCTCGGATGGGCACATCGCGGTCGCGCACATCGACGTGACGAACGGCGCCGACGCCGCGCGCTACGTCGTGCGGGTGATCCCCGCACCACACGCGGCGCTGGGCTGCCTGGCCGGTGATCCCAGCATCACCACCGGGACACTCGTCACCGATGCCTACGGCAGCGGCAGCGTCACACTGCAGGCGCCCATCCCGGCCGGCACCACCGGCATGTGGCTGGCAGTGGACCTGCCGTCGGCTCACTCGCAAGTTCCGGCGGAGTTCTACAGCAGCAACTACATCGCGCCGGTCTGATCAGTACGAACCATCTCGCGTGACAACAACTTTCATCGTGGGCTCCGCCAGCGCGTCGATGGCGTCGTCCCACGCGGCATTGGTGGTGGTGACGAGCGTGGGGTCGAACTCGCCGGCTGCGACGAGTTTCAGCACCTCGGGAATCGCCGGGCGGACGTGTGCACGTCCGGCGTGCAGGGTGCAGCAGCGCGAGTACATCGCGAACATCGGGATCTGCGGATCCTGAAGGTACACAGAGGTACTCGTGCACACCCCATCGGCAGCGGTGCTGTTCAGCGCACAACGAAGTCCGGCTTCGGTGCTACTGGAGTCCACCGTGATCGCGAAACTGCCGACCTTTCGGGCCGGTACACCGTCCACCACCGCCGCACTGTATTTCTCCGCGATGGACAGCCGCTGCGGGTCGGTGTCGACATAGGTCACCGATCCGGCCCCCGCCGCCACTGCGAGCCCAACCGCATACAGCCCGATCGAGTGCGGCCCGCCCGCGCCGCCGACCACCAGGACTTCCGCGCCTGGCTCAGCGGCTAGTTGAGGCCCGACGGCCCGCCAGGCGTCCGGGATGTTGTCGCTGGCACTGGCGACGACGGCGGGGTCGACGCCGGGCGGCACGGGGACCAGCATGGCGTCGGCGTGCGGAACCCGGACCCGATCAGCGAGCAGACCGCCCCACTGCAGCCCGCCCATCTGCCCCAGCCCGAAAGTCGACATCCTGGGATGGCTCGCACAGTTGCCGGTGCGCCCGCGTCGGCACGGT
>SCVI01000072.1 GCA_004296925.1 Patescibacteria group bacterium
GCATCGACCTGAGCGATACCGGGAAAGGCATTCATAAATCCAAGCACCAATCGGTGTTCAAGCCGGGCTATACCACCAAAAAAAGAGGCTGGGGCCTGGGGCTTTCGCTCAGCAAACGCATCATCGAAAATTACCACAATGGTAAGATCTTCGTGTTACATAGCGAGGAAGGAAAAGGAACGACCTTCCGGATTCTGTTGAAAAGGGGATAGAGTTTTCTTTTGAGCAGGTTATTGTATTCTAAGAAATACTGGCATGGCATACATTATAAAAAGCAACATGAGCTCATAGATTTACGTTTTTGTGATAGCTTAATGTTATTTAGATTTTGGGCGTGCCTCCGCAAAGAGGCAGCGAAGTTGTGCTTTTCGCTGCAATCTTTTGCAAAGAACGGGCAAAAGGATTTTCGCTACAATCACTCACGCAGTATTTCTGCCAGTCGGCGAATAACTTTATATTTTGAAACAGCCTTGCGCCAGGGACGGAGCGCCTGTTTGAGCTCCTTTGTTTGTCCCGCAGGGCGAACAAAGAGCGAGTAGCGACGGCCCGCCCGGGCGCCCAAACATAAAAACAATAACCGAAACAGTAGAATTACAACAAGTGCTGAATGTATCATCTGCAACAAAAAAAGCCCCCACAATGCTGTGAGGGCTTCCTTTTAAATATCTGTTAAGACTGTTTTCTTGTATTAAGCTCATCCCTGATCTTGGAAGCGAGCTCGTATTGTTCCTCATCCAGCGCGTTCTGCAACAGGTTTTTCAACTCTTCGCTCGACTTGGATTTGTATTCGCTTTCCGGCGTAGTCATATCTTCTACGGTAGTCATCTGGCTTTCGGTCGATGGCGCTGCATCGTCGTCGAGCACAATACCCGCCGATTTCAGGATGAACTCGTAAGTATAGATCGGGCAGTTGAAGCGCACCGCCAAAGCAATGGCATCGCTGGTACGCGCGTCGATCTCTACTTCGCGGCTTCCGTCGGTGCAGATAAGCTTGGCGTAGAAAATCCCTTCCACCAGGTTATAGATCAGGATCTCGGTAACTTCAATTGAAAATGTTTCTGAGAACGCTTTGAACAGGTCGTGTGTCAGGGGGCGGGTCGGGGTCATTTTTTCGAGCTCGATGGCAATCGCCTGCGCTTCAAAACCGCCGATGATGATCGGCAAGCGGCGACTTCCGGCGCTTTCTCCCAGAACAAGGGCATAGGCGCCACTTTGTGTCTGACTATATGACAAACCAACAATTTCTAAACGTACTTTCTTCATTCCCATTTTAAGATACTCTAATATACAAAAAACTAAGAATTTAGTTGTGGTTTGCTTTAAATTTTTTCACGGCCTCAATCAGTTTCGGAACGATGGTAAAAGCGTCGCCTACCACGCCGTAATCGGCTGATTTAAAGAAAGGAGCTTCCTTGTCGCTGTTGATCACCACAATGGTCTTGCTGCCGTTGACACCCGCTAAATGCTGG
>SCVI01000044.1 GCA_004296925.1 Patescibacteria group bacterium
GGTCGCGTGGTAAAAGGTATGCGCATGGCCGGAAGAATGGGAAGTGACCGTGTCACCGTTTCAAATCTAAAGGTGGTGCGTATTGATACTGAAAGAAATGAGATTTTCATTTCAGGTGCAATCCCAGGAAGAGCTGGTACGTTAGTTGAAATACGCGCAAAATAATTTATGAAAACACCAATTTACGATATTAAGTCTAAAGCAGTAGGGGAGATAGAACTTCCTGAGAGCATTTTTGGTGCAAAAAGAAACGACGTGCTTTTGAATCAAGTAATTCTTGCTATGCGTGCCAACGCACGAACTCCAGTCGCGCACACGAAAGGGCGTGGCGAAGTGAGAGGTGGTGGTAAAAAACCATGGAAGCAAAAAGGTACAGGACGCGCACGACACGGCTCAACTCGTTCACCAATTTGGCGAGGAGGAGGTACGACACACGGCCCATTGAAAGAACGCGATTTCTCACAAAAGATAAATAAGAAAACTCGCTCTAAGGCACTTGCTATTGCTCTTTCTGATAAGTTCCGTTCTGGAAAAATGATTTTTGTTAACGAACTTCCTTTCAAATTACCAAAAACAAAAGACGCAAAGGCAGCACTCATCGGACTTTCAAAAGTGAAAGGTTTTGAAGAGCTCGCGGTACGACGAAATAATGCAGCGCTTATTTTGACGGGAGGACACCACCAAGCACTCGTGAAAAGCTTCAACAATATGAGCAATGTGCTTGTAGATGAAGTCCGAAACGCAAACCCCCTCGATATCATGAAGTACCGATATGTCTTGGTTGTCGAACCAGAAGCTTCTGTTAAAGTACTCGCATCACGCATAGAAAAATAATATGGCTATTTTCGGATCAAAAAAGAATACAAAGAAAGTTGCACCTGCTTCAAAAGCTACAGCTGTTGCTGTAGCAGAAAAGGGTGACAAAAAAACAGTTGCGACGGTTGAAAGTCTTCACAGTGTACTTATTCGTCCTCGTATTACTGAGAAGGCAGCAAACATGACATCGGAAAATGTATATGTCTTTGATATTTCAAAACGTGCTACTAAGAAAGATGTGATGGCGGCAATGAAAGCTTTTTACAAAGTGACGCCGCGAAAAGTGAATGTTGTGAATACGAAAGGAGCACCGGTACGATTACGAACACGACGCGGTTTTGGTAAGAAACCTTCAATGCGTAAAGCGTATGTATTCTTGAATAAGGGAGATCATATTCAGCTCGGTTAATTTTTTAAAATAGTATGTCAACACGAAATTACAAAGCACGTACCGCATCAACAAGACACATGAGTGTTGTGCGTTATCGTGGCGTCATCACGACAAGAAAGCCATTGAAGTCTCTTACGAAGGGTAAGAAGTCATTTGGTGGGCGAAACTCACAAGGTCGTCTTACGATGCGTCACCAAGGAGGTGGACACAAACAGAAAAACCGTATGGTTGACTTCATGTTTGATAAGAGAGATATTCCAGGTCGCGTAGAACACATTGAATATGACCCAACACGCACCGGCTTTATTGCCCGCGTTGTGTATCACGATGGTGAGCGCCGTTACATTCTTGCACCAAAGTCTTTGAAGCAAGGTGACAAGGTTATTACTTCAGAAAAAGCTCCTATCACTCCAGGAAACCGACTTCCATTGAAGAATATTCCTATTGGAACATTTATATACAACATAGAAATTCATAAAGACGGAGGAGCGAAGTTGAGCCGTTCAGCAGGTAACTACGCAGAACTCATTGCGCTCGATGCAGGCTATGCACAGATAAAACTTCCTTCGACTGAGGTTCGTAAGGTTGTTGAAACTGCATGGGCATCTATTGGTGAAGTATCAAACGACTCACATCACCTTGTCATCATTGGTAAGGCAGGACGAAGTCGCCATATGGGTATTCGCCCAACAGTTCGAGGTACAGCTATGAATCCCGTTGATCATCCACACGGAGGCGGTGAAGGTAGGCAAGGAAGAGGACTCCGCAGAGCAAAGACAATGTGGGGCAAGCCATCTGGAAAAGGTCAGAAGACTCGCACTCCAAAGAAATACTCAAATCCATTTATTGTTTCTCGACGCAAAGTGGGAAAGAAGAGAACGAAAGGCTCATAATAAAAACACTCCGCATTTTGCGGAGTGTTTTTATTATGACGAGATTTTTTTGTTGTACACTATATAAATGATTAAGTCGCCGTTTTCATCGGTGTCTCTTTCGCAACATGGAGCTTTCGTACTCGCGCTCGCTCTTACTATTGGCGTACTTGTCTCTCTTATAGTTCTGTTCCCTGCAGTACGCTCGCTTTTTGAAAAATGGATTCCTTCATCTACGAAGACAGAGGTTGTAAGTGATTATATTTTTTCTATCTATGAAAACGAGACCTACGAATGGTATCAATTTTATCAAGGGACAGAAGTTCGTTCTGTTGATGACTCAGTTCAACAGCCTACATCGAATATTGCGCATCTCTCTAATGGAATGGAGATCTTAATTAATGACGAAGGATTAGTTTGGCATAATCCGAAAGCTAAACAAAAACTCACGCTTATTGAGCGCCAAGGACTTACTCCAGATATTGCCGCGGTAGCGCCAGATGGCAGTGCTGCGGTACTTTTTAATCAAGCCACAAATGAATTTGATGTCTTCGCACTTTATGATGGAGGCGCGAGCGTTTCTTATCTCGGATCTTTTGGGGTACCACAACTTCCTACGTATTTCAGTGGTGTAGGTTTTGTTTCTCCAACTTTAATTGCCCTACACACCGGCAGACCAAATAATTTTGAAATGTACTCGCTAGAAAATGGCGTAACTTTTGTATCCTCAATACCATATGTATCTCAGAAAAAATAAAGACTATATGAATAGTGCAACGTATAGATGGCAAATTAAAACTTTAATATACAGTTTGATTATTCTTACTATTCTTGGCATGAGCGCCACTTCAAATGCGTATTCATATCCTAATCCGCCAACAGAAAACGGTGCGATAACGACAGCGAATACGAAATGCACCGGAAGCTACATAGGTTCTCTTGGTAGCGATGGTAGTGATGCGCCACCCTCGGCTCCTTCTTGGAGCATATTAGCGTGGGGTTTTTTAGATGGTTCATTACTGCCTAGCAACTATAACAACCCTGGATCATATTGTATTCAGGCAACTCGTTTTTCAAACTCATCAACTTGGAATATCAGTTACGCGCTCTATAGTGGCTCAGCAACGGCAAGTCAGTCAGGAAGGTATACGTTGACGTATACGAATACCGCTACCCCGCCTACCGCTTCAATCTCACTTTCTCCAAGCACAATTACGAGTGGAAATTCTTCAGCGCTTACGTGGAGCTCTACCAATGCTTCGACATGCACAGGTACCGGTTTTGCGACAGGCAATAATACCGCAGGCACGGTGTCAGTTTCACCGTCGCAAACCAGCAACTATTCAGTAAGCTGCACTGGCGCTGGAGGGACAGTTTCGGCATCGGCAACTCTTACTGTAACGGCTCCGAGTTCATCCCCAACTGTATCGTTGACGGCATCTCCTTCCACTATTACCGCCGGGGGCAGTACCACACTTTCATGGACTTCGAGCAACGCTTCATATTGTTCGAGCACTCAATTTGACACCATTGGTGCCACATCAGGTTCGGTTACCATTACACCAAACGCTAGTACAAATTATACGGTTACGTGTACCGGTTCTTCGAGTGGTGGTACTGGCACGTGGCAGTATTATCAAAGTGATTACTCAGATCTATCGTGTCCTGTTTCTTCCAACAATAATGTGTATAGTGCTGTACCAGATTGCCCAGCGAGTCCTCAAGGTAAATCATGTACATCTCCACCCTCAACCTGCAAAATAAATACCATTGGTCCTGGATGTGGTATTACTACAGAACTTTATTCATGCCAAGTAACATCACCTCCACCGAGCGTATCAGGTAGTGCATATGTTACCGCTTCAAATAGTCCTCTTACTGCATCGTGTATGGCGTCTCCCACGAGCGTGTATAAGGAGGAGACGGTTACTTGGAGCTCATCTGCGTCTGGTGGCGACACACCAGGAACTTCTAAGTGGAAATATCTTGGTGTCGCGAATACCAAGATTTGTACTGGAGGAAGTAATTCAGCAATGATTCAAGTCCCCGTATGTCCTGACAGCACAGCAGACGGTGTTGGGCCTACTGGGTATGACGACGGATATCGTTGCAAGGTGCATGGGTATGATGCAAGTGATTGTGATGCAGGTGGACCAACGATATATGGGAATGTTCAGACATTTGAATCACAGGTGACTTCTGGCAGTGCACCTGTCTATTCGTATTCGTGGAGTGGTACGGACGGATTGTCGGGAATTAGTGCATTAATTTCGAAAACGTACTCAACGACCGGCACGAAGACTGGCTCGGTTACTGTGACCACCACGAGCACAACCAATCTCCAAAGCAACAAACAATGCTCCGGTGGTACGTTGATTGACAGTGCTGGTACCACCGAAGATGGCGTTGTATATAGCTCAAGCGGTGACCGTGCAATGTGTGACAGCATCACTCCAGCTGGAGGATGTTGTAGCACGTATGTAAGAGAAGTCTTGAGTTCGGGAGGACAACCCGTCAACACGTATTATCAATGGACATCCTACTCCGGCGCTTCTCTTGTAACCAAGGATTCCTACTCTACCGTTTCAGGAGGTAACACGAACAATCACTATTATTCTGGAGGTTTCAAAACAAATTCAACATCAACAACAGCAAGTTGCTCCAATTCGGTCGAGGTGAGTGTCGTTTTGTCCGATCTTACCGCGGGCGCTATTTCACCGACATCCGCAGTTGCTAATGTTGCAAAAACATTCTCTGCCACAATTACGAACGCCGGTAACCCTGCGACAGGTGGCGAGTTCACTAATCTTTTCCAGCGAGCCACATCTTCAAGCGGTGCGAACACCGTAGATATTGGTACCGATACATCACCAAACACTTCAGCCAACGGATCTGATATAACCACATTTTCGTACGCGTTCCCTTCTGCAGGCACGTGGTACATGCGTGCATGTGCCGACAAAAATTCATCTACGGGTTCTGGTATTATCAACGAGTCCAATGAAACAAATAACTGTGGCGCATGGACTGCGGTGATTGTTTCAAGTCCACCACTTAGCACTTCTTGTGCAGTCACACCTACTTCTGGATACACCAACGACAACATAACGTGGACGGCAACACCTTCGGGAGGCACTGGTTCATATACGTATTCGTGGAGTGGTACAGACGGTCTTTCAGGAACGACGCAGTCGGTTGTGAAGCAATACACATCAACAGGAACCAAAACTGGTTCAATTACCGTGACGTCTGGGGCATCTTCAGTCACTCAATCTTGTAGCAACTCCGTATCCATTGCTGCATCCCCAACCGCGCTACTGAGTGCTAGTCCGAGCTCTATTATTCGAGGAAGTGGTTCTTCCCAGCTCACATGGTCTTCTACGAACGCGACTTCATGCACCAGCACAAAATTTGCTACTGCTGGCCAAACATCAGGAGCTGTGTCGGTGACGCCAACAAGCACAACCAACTATGATCTTACGTGTACGAATGCATCCAAGAACGCTTATTCATCGGCGACAGTTACTGTGTATGTAGCTGACTTAACGCTCACCGTGTCTCCTAATACTTCAGTTCGACGAAACAACCCGGCTACTGTTAATTGGTCAGTATCGGGGAGTCCTGATTCGTGCCTTATTTCTGGTCCTGGACTTTCGTCCACCGCCTTCGCAGGATCGCAAAGTGTGATTGTTGGTCAAGAAAGCACCTACACCTTCTCATGTACTGCAGGTGGTATTACGACATCAAAGTCCGTAACAATTAGGTTAACTCCTGCTTTTGAAGAGTTTTAATGTCTAATTGCAGGCTTTAAATTGACACCGCGCCCTCTGTCGGGTACTATCAACCCTGCGCTCAGTGCGCGTTTTTGTTATCACATGGCACGATCACTCAAAAAAGGTCCATACGTATTCCACAAGCTTCTAAAGAAGATTGAAGGAAAGAAACCTGCCGGAACAGGTCCTATTAAGACATGGGCTCGCGCATCGGAAATAAGCCCTGAAATGGTCGGATTTACATTTTCAGTACACAATGGAAAGGATTTCTTGGAGGTATTTGTATCTGAAGAAATGGTAGGTCACCGCCTTGGTGAATTTTCTCCAACAACGAAGTTTACGAGACATGGAGGTAAAATGCAGAAAGAGCTTGAACAAAAGCGTAAAGAGTCTGAGATTGCGTCTGCACAAGCCGCAAAAGCTCCCGCTGACGCTAAAGGTGCTGCAAAGAAAAAGTAGTATTTTGATATTTTTATGAAGGCAAAACTTTCCAACTACAAACAAGCACCTCGAAAAACTCGTCTCGTGACTGAGCTTGTGAAGGGAAGAACAGTGGCCGACGCTCTTACAGCGCTTAAATTCCTCGATAAGCGAGCAGCTACTCCAATTGCAAAGTTGATTGCATCAGCGGTTGCTAACGCTGAAAAGCAAGGAGAAGACGCACGTGAGTTGTTTGTGAAGAATATTGCGGTCGACAAAGGGTTGGTTGCTATGCGTTCTATGCCACGAGCATTTGGTCGCTCAGCGCCAATTCGTCATCGTATGAGCCATGTGAGCGTAACGCTTGGGAAAAAGGTTGCAAAAGTAGCGGCTTCACGCAAAAAGAAAGTAACCGCCAAAGCAAAATAAATTATTTATGACAAAAATTGTACATCCATACGCGCACCGCATAGGCATATTGAGAGATTGGCAGAGCCGATGGTTTGCGGGTAATGCAAAGAAAAACCGCGAATTCATTCGTACCGATGCGCGAGTTCGCGAATTCCTTATAAAGCGCCTTCGTGGAGCCTATGTTTCTCATGTAGAAATTGAACGTTCACAAAAAGATTTGCGTGTTCAAATTCACACCGCACGACCTGGTATGGTTATTGGCCGATCAGGCGAGGGAGCTACAAAGCTCAAAAAAGACATTGCGTCTCTCCTAAAAAAACTCGGACTCGTTGAAGTTCCAGCGCTTCATCTTGATGTCATTGAGGTCCGTTCTCCTGAATCAAATGCGGCTATTGTTTCTGCAATGGTTGTTGAAGGTTTGGAAAAAAGACTTCCATTTCGCCGTGTAATGAAGCAAACAATTGATAAAGTAATGGCAAACAGAGATGTGCAAGGCGTTCGAATTGCTATCTCAGGAATGCTTGGTTCTGGCTCTATGTCCCGAGTGGAAGAGTTGAAGAAGGGACGTATTCCACTTCAGACGTTTCGCGCGGATATTGATTACGCACAAATTGCAGCAAACATGCCTCTCGGAAAAGTAGGGGTGAAGGTTTGGATTTACAAAGGAGACGTTTTTGCTGACGACCCAACACGCCTTAAAGTATAAATTATGTTGTTTCCTAAGAAAGTAAAATTCAGAAAGTGGCAGCGCGCACGCGTTAACCCAGACAAAAAACAAGTGGCAACACGTGGTATTACATTGGCGTTTGGTTCACACGGACTTAAAGCACTTACCTCTGGACGTATTTCCTCAAACCAAATAGAAGCAGCCCGCCGCGCAGGATCACGTCTTCTTGGCAAGACAGGTCGCGTTTGGATTCGCGTGTTTCCTGATAGACCAGAGACAAAGAAGGGCGGTGAATTGCCAATGGGTAAAGGAAAAGGAGATCCATACCGCTTTGTTGCTGAAGTAAAACCGGGAACGATTATCTTTGAGGTGGATGGTGTTGCAGACACTATTGCAGCAGAGGCACTCAGAAAAGCGGGTACTAAATTGTCAGTTAAGACAGGCGTCATTGCCCGACACTAAATTTGCATATGAAAGCACAAGATGTTAGGAAGAAGAGCACCGGCGAGCTTCAGAAGCTTCTCGGAGAAATTGAATCGGAACTTCGTTCGTTTCGTTTCGGTATGGCAGGTGCGCACACAAAGAATGTTCGCAAGTCTCGCGAATTGAAAGCAGATGTGGCACGTATTAATCTGGTGATTAACGAAAGAGTCTCATAATTAGTATGGAAACCACTGTAAAAAAACAAAGAACACTCGTTGGTGTAGTTACCTCAACGAAAATGAAAGACACGATCACTGTGGCGGTAAATCGTTACGTGAAGCACCCAAAGTATAAAAAATACGTTAAGAAAACGAAAAAGTATCTTGCGCACGATCCAGGAAATACAAAGACAGAAGGAGAACGTGTTACCATCGCTCCCTGCAAGCCAATTTCAAAGAATAAACATTTTTCCGTAGTATAAACATATGATTCAAGATCGATCACTCGTACTAATTACTGACAACACTGGCGCTAAAATAGGTCGTGTATTCAAAGTGCTTGGTGGTTCAAAAAAGAGAACTGCTGAAATAGGCGATCTTGTTGTGCTCTCAGTACAATCAGCTGAGCCTAGAAAGATGGTAAAGAAAAAAGATGTCCTTACTGCAGTAGTGGTACGACAGCGGAAACCATTTAGACGAACAGACGGTTCGTACATTCGTTTTGATGATAATGCAGTAGTAATTCTTGCAAAGAATCCAAAAGATCCGTTTGAGCCAAAAGCAAACCGTATCTTTGGACCTATTCCTCGAGAAATAGTTGAACGCGGATATCAGAAAATTGGGTCATCTGCTCCAGAAGTTGTATAGAAACATATATGAAAATCAAAAAAGGAGACAAAATAATAATTATCACTGGTACCGACAAGGGAAAGACAGGCACAGTGACCACCGCATTCCCAAAGGAGAACAAAATTATCGTTGAGGGCTTGAACATGAAGAAAAAACATCAAAAGCCTCGCGGTAATAAAAAAGGTCAGATTGTTGATCGCGCTATGCCATTCCACGTTTCAAATGCTATGCTTGTTGACCCTAAAACCGGAAAAGGTACACGTGTTTCAATAGTCAAAAAAGGTAACGCGCGGGTACGAGTAACAGTAAAAAGCAAATCTGAAGTATGAAAAAAACCGACGTAGCAGTTAAGACAAAAGATAAAAGTGCATTTGCAGCACTCAAAGGTGAGTTTGGATACAAAAACTCACTTCAAGCACCGCACTTGGTGAAGGTGGTTATTTCTACTGGTATTGGGAAGATTAAGGATAAAAAGAAAGTCGAGTTAATCGAAAACAGACTTGCTCTTATCACTGGTCAGAAAGCAGCTCCACGCGCTGCAAAGCAATCAATCGCATCTTTCAAAGTGCGAAAAGGGGATCCTGTAGGGTATCAAGCGACACTTCGAGGAGCTCGCATGTATGATTTTTTGGATAAACTAGTTCACGTAGCACTTCCACGAACTCGAGACTTCCGCGGTCTATCTGCAAAGGCAATTGACTCTCTCGGAAACATCACTATCGGTATTAAAGAGCACACAATATTCCCTGAAACTTCAGACGAAGAACTCAAAGATGTATTCGGCTTCGCTATCACTATAGTGACTACTGCAAAGAACGAAAAACAAGCAGAAGCATTTTTCCGCCACATCGGAATTCCTCTTCAATAAAACGTACAGGTTCGGACCTCTCAGCGGCATACGAATCTTCGAGCACTTCTTTTAGTGTCTATTCAAAGTGGGATATTGAGCGAATTAGAGCGTTGCTGGCATTATCTGGAATTCCGATTACTGAATCGTATAGTGTTGACGATTATAGGTTGATAGGAGATTTTTCTATAGATAATGATAATAAATGGTTTATTGACTTACCCTTCTCTTTTTGATAATGTAGCTAAAGCTTTTCGAAGCGCTTTTTCTTTAAGGTCTCAGCCTCTGAGATACGGAAAAAGGCTCTAAGACAGGCGAATACCCTCCGTCTACGGACGGATGCGGTTCCCAACAAAATGGCAAAAAAATCACAATTGGCTCGTAATAATAAGCGTATTAAACTCGCAGCTCGTTTTGCTGTGAAGCGCGCTACCCTTAAAGAAGCGGGAGACTGGGAAGGATTGCAGAAGCTTCCAAAGAACTCAGCATTGAGCCGTATTAAGAACCGTTGTGCGCTTACAGGCCGATCACGCGGGTATATGCGCTACTTCGGGCTTTCACGTATTCAGTTTCGTGAAATGGCTCGTCGTGGTGAAATACCAGGTGTTAAGAAGTCTTCTTGGTAAGAGAATTAATATATGCTTATTACAGATCCTATAGGTGATTTCATAGTTCGACTCAAAAACGCTACTGACGTACGCAAGGGTTCTATTTCTGTACCTTACTCGAAGTTGAAGTTTGCGGTCGCAATGACATTGAAGAAGTCTGGCTACGTAGGCGAAGTATCTGAATCTGGGTCAGGAACAAATCGTATGCTTGTGGTAGGTCTCGTATATAGCACAGAAGGTCTTCCAAAAATTCAAGGAGTAAAGAGAATTTCAAAACCAGGACGCCGTTTATATGCAAAGGCTCGCGAGGTATTCCCAGTGAAATACGGTAAAGGACTTCTTGTTCTCTCAACACCACAAGGTATTGTGACAGACCGAGAGGCACGTCAAAACAGATTAGGAGGAGAAAGACTTTTCACAATCTGGTAATACATTTCAAAAATATTTTATGTCACGCATTGGTAAAAACGCAATTGAAATTCCTGAGAAGACTGAAGTCACAGTTGTTGACGGCGTGTTGTCTGTAAAAGGCCCGCTCGGCACTATTTCAAAGAAAATACATTCACTCGTGAAGATTGCAGTTGATGAAAAAGAGGTTCGTGTTGAGCCGGTTAATACATCAAAGTTGTCACGATCCCTCTGGGGAACATTTGCCGCACACCTTCGCAATATGGTTCATGGGGTGAACAAGAAATACGAGAAAAAACTTATACTCGAAGGTATTGGATACCGTATTGAAATGCAAGGGAAGGATTTGAAATTCAGCGTTGGATTTTCTCATCCAGTTATCATGTCAGTACCAGAAGGCATTGATGTGTTGATTGAAAAAAACGTAATCACAGTATCAGGAATAGATAAAGATGAAGTCGGACAGTTCGCTGCAGTTATTCGTGCAGTGAAGAAGCCAGAACCATACAAAGGTAAAGGCATTCGTTACGAAGGAGAATATGTCCGTAGAAAACAAGGTAAGAAAGCAGCTGCATAACCAATATGTCAAAACTCACTCCAACATCAAAGAAGTCATTACGTCACCGCCGTCACCGCCGTATTCGTGCGAAGGTTTCTGGAGATGCAACATGCCCACGTCTCGCAGTATTTCGTTCGAACAAATATCTCTACGCGCAACTTATTGATGATACTGCTTCAGTAACACTCGCAAGTGCGTCATCAATGGATGTAAAAGGAAAGACAATGACTGAAGATGCTCGTATTGTTGGAGAGAGAATCGCAGAAGCAGGAAAAGCAAAAGGGATAAAGAAGGTGGTATTCGATCGTGGTGGATTTACCTTTACTGGTCGTATTAGTGCCCTCGCTGAAGCAGCTCGCGCTGGAGGACTAGAATTTTAATTTATTGCGTATGACTGATACAAAAGATACTAATCAAGCAAACACAGCAAATCCTTCACCTCAAGGAGATGCTTCACAACGTCGCCCTCGTGGTGGTGCGCGTCGCCCTCGTGGTGGTGAAGGTGAACGCCGACGTGGCGGTAAGAGAGTAGAGCGCGAACGATCGGAGTTTGACCAACGCACTCTTCTTATACGCCGTGTTGCTCGTGTGATGGCAGGAGGACGTCGTTTCAGCTTCTCAGCAGCTATTGTTGCGGGAGATAGGAAAGGTCGCGTAGGTGTCGGTATTGGTAAAGGTGGCGACACTGCACTTGCTATCGAAAAAGCGCTTAGGGACGCAAAAAAGAACATGATTACGTTGAAACTTACCGACACTATGTCTATCCGTCATGACGTCCTTGCAAAGGTTTCTTCTGGTATTGTTTCAATCCGTCCTTCACCACAAAGAGGTATTGTCGCTGGTTCTTCAGTTAAGCTCGTTCTCGAACTTGCAGGTGTAAAAGATGTGACAGCAAAGATTTTATCGCCTTCGAAAAACAAACTAAATATTGCCCGCGCAACTATTGCAGCGTTAAAGACTCTTAAGAAATAGTTTTGAATATTATGGAACTCAATCAATTAAAAAGACCTAAAGGACTAAAAGCAAGCCGACGTGTCGGTCGTGGTGGTACTCGTGGAAAGACATCTGGACGAGGTACGAAAGGACAAAAGGCGCGCGCTGGTGCGAAGTTCCGTCCTGAATGGCGAGACATAATTAAGAAAATTCCAAA
>SCVI01000045.1 GCA_004296925.1 Patescibacteria group bacterium
GCATCTTAGAAATTTCTACATGAGAAAATCCTTTCTGCGTAAGATACTTCGCTACCATCCCCTTACCCGAACCTATAGTACCTACAATACCTATAATCATTTCGAATCTTTTGAAATTGTATCTTCTTCATCCGAGTCCGCAATGAACCCGCCAGCTTGGAGATTCCACAATTCACGATACAAGCTTTGTGAATCTTTAAGGAGAGCGTCATGCGTTCCATCTTCTCGAACACTACCGTTTTCAAGAACTATTATTCTATCCATTTGTCTAATAGTTGATAACCTATGAGCCACTGCGATAGTCGTTTTTCCCTTCATTAATCTATCTAGCGCCTCCTGAATAAGAGCCTCTGATTGCGAATCAAGACTTGAGGTCGCCTCATCGAGAACAAGAATTGGAGCGTCCTTCAGAATGGCGCGGGCAATAGCAATTCTTTGTCTTTCTCCTCCCGAGAGTTTTACTCCTCTCTCTCCAACAAATGTATTGTAGCCTTGTGGTAAATTTTCAATGAAATCACAGTTTGCAAGACGTGCCGCTTCGTGAACCTCTTCATCGGAAGCGTCAAGCCTACCATAACGAATATTTTCAATAAGAGTACGGTGAAACAAGACGGGTTCTTGTGGAACAAGTGCAATATTTTTTCTCAAGCTTTCTTGGGTCACGTGTTGAATATCCTGCCCGTCAATGAGTATGTGTCCCGAAGTAACCTCGTAGAGTCTAAAAAGAAGCCTGAGTATGGTTGTTTTCCCTGCACCAGAGGAGCCCACCAAAGCAATTTTCTCACCCCCTTCAATCTGTAAATTTATACGATTAAGAATGGTTCTGGTGCTACCAAAGTTAAAGACAACGTCATTAAATTCAATTAATCCTTTATCTACCTTTAATACAGAAGCGGATGGGACGTCTTTAATTTCGTGAGGCAAAAGTAGCATTTCGACCATCTCTTTAGAGTCCGCAAAAACCTCAAAAACAGTTCTAACGATACGCCCAAAATCCCATAATTGAGAAGCCAATTGAATGATATATACCTGCACCAAAACAAACATACCTATAGTAATAGCGTCTTTCTCCCATAATTGAATACTGAAATAGAAAATAAAAAATTCAGCTATAAATATAATTGCTGCCTGAATAGCATCAAAAGTTGAGTTGATATTCCATGTAGTACGAGTAATTTTTGCCTGCTCGTTTGTAACGTTACGGAAACGATTTGATTCGAAAGGTAGTGTGGCAAAAAGCGTAATTGCGTTTTGATTTGAAAACAAGTCTGCTAAAACACCTGAAGTCTTGGAATCGGCTGCAGCAATAAGAATGTTGTATTTAACGCGCCACAGTGCAAAAACGTAATTGCATATAAAAAACACCGCAATCCAAACCATAATAATTATAGAGAGAATCGGTGTATAGAACCACGTCACCACAATGGCACCAACTATGGTGACTCCGAGAGGTATGAAATGGAAAGCAATAGTGTCAGCGAGGCGTTCAAAGGAACGTGCGAACCGATTCACTCTTTGAATCAAGCTCCCGGTAAAATTATTTGAGAAAAAACCGAGAGAGTGGTTTGCAAGATACTCAAATGAAATTTGACGTAAACGCGCCATTGTCTCTGGCTCTATTTTTTGTAAACCCAACAGTGCCACATTTCGCGTTACCCATCGAAACACTCTCAGTGACAAGACGCTGACAATGATGCTTACTAACACAAGTGCTACAACATGCTTTTCTCCTTCAAGGGATAACGTGTCAAAGAATTTTTTATAAAGAATAGGAACAAAAATATCGCTGACGCTTGCAACAAAAAAAAGACCTAGTGTGCCTACAGTAAGCCATTTATTTTTCCCAATTCCACGACTCATCACTGTAAGAACGTCTCTGACGCCAACAGGTGGGTAATCTAATTTGGTTCGCATATGGGTCATTATCTCATGACCTGGGGCGTATGGTATGCCTTAAAAACCTAACACCTCTTTCACAAGCACCATATGTACGTGCCTGTTTGGCATAACTTCTCGTTCGAAAATAAACATCTTGGCTAATACGCTACCACTTGCACCAACAGACTTCATGCGTGCATCCTCTAGTGGATACACATACTCTCGGATTCGAGAAAACGCCTCATCAATTGTTGGTACTATTTTTTGAGCACCCACAACCCAAATAACGTTATCGCTTGAAAATGCATATGAGGGTATCTGCGAACCTGAAGCCGATGCAGTTACCGTGCGACCATCGTCGACGACAGCATGCACACTCCCAATAAAATATTCAGAAGAAACGCTCATTTTTCTAAGCTGCAATTGTTTTACTGAATCACTTTCTTGAACTATCTCCTCTTTCAAATTTTTCCAGGGATGTTTACCAGATTTCAGTACATCAACAAAGCCTATTTGTTGCAGAGTTGTAGAGCTCCCCGTCATAACTTCTCCACCTGATGGGATGAGTTTGGTTACGACATCAAGAGCCTCTTCTTTTGTGTTAACAAGGTGAACAGCTACATTTCGCTCCGTAAGCCCTTCAATAGTCTTCGTAATGATGTCATCGGTTGGTATATCGCTGTATTTCATAAGGGCTATTGTTATATTTTCCTACAAGTTGGAAAAGTATAACATGCCCATTCAGGCTTCACAAACAAATGCTACACTAGTGCTACATGGGCAGAAGAAGAAAACGTTCTCGCAGAACTCTTTTGGTGTTACTTTTCATAACGCTTGGTCTTATGGCGTTTGGATGGCAATACATAAAAAATACATCTCCAACAGAAAAGACACCAACAACTACAGTTACTACGCACACAGAAATCGAAGAACAAAAAATATTACCTCCAGAGGGGATGGAGACGGGCGAACTCCCAGAATCGTTTTAACTTATTTCGTAACGCAATTTACAAATGTGAGAGCATTTCCTTCCTGAAGAAAGGCATCTTTTTTGTTGTTCCAAAACACAAAATAGGCGTCATCGGTAACATAGCGACGGCCTGAGTCAGATGAAGCGGGATAAAGTGTCACTGTTCTAATATCACTTAATTCAATTCGCGTATAATCAGAGTAGTACCACGCTTTAATTGATTTCCCCTCTGCGCATTCGTACTGCTTATATGACTCAACTTGTGTAGTTGTAGAAGTTTCAAAATATGGTGTTTTTGGCCACACTAAAAGAATTGCTGATGCGATTAGTAACATGATGACCGCCACAAAAACTGCTCGTACGTGAGTATGTGATGTGTGTCGATCAAGCATGACTAATTAATGTTGATTGGCAGTGAGACTGATGCATCACGAATTGCGTCTCCTGATGGATTATCCTTATCGAGGACAAGTGTAGCGATACCGGTATATGCACTTGTAAGCGCAATAGAAGCAGTGAACGGAACGAAGCTCTCTGTCATCCAATCACCTTCTGCTGTTGCTATCCCCTGTCCAATGACTAACCCGTTAGAGTCGAGTATACGAATTGGAAAACTTGCTTCGAAGTACCACATACCTCTTGCTTGTCCCTTTATCATTATTGGAACCTGAGTGTCCGAACCAGGGGTCGGTGTAGTAACAACAATATCGTCCGCACTCGCATTCACATATGTTGGTACTTCTGAAACTTGCGATTCAATTGGTGCGTCCACTGAACGCACTGTAAAGGCATACCACAAGCCCGCGACAAGAAAGACCGCAATAAAAACTATAAAATATTTTTTCATACGTGTAGTTAAACTAAAATGATACCTCTCTATTAAAAAGTATAGCGGTCAGTGCTACTTATGGGAAGAGTAGGAGGGGTATTAAAAAAGGCGAACATGTTCGCCTTTTTTAATATGTGGCACTAAGCCTGCGTTTCCTCTACAGGAGCCGGTGTAGGAGCTGCCGCTGGCATCTCAGTTTCCGGAGTTGGTGTAGGAGGAGTCGGAGGCGTTACCGGTATATCGGTATCCATAAGACATTCATGATTCTAGCGAGTAATCCTCAAAATATTATAGCACAAACAAGAATTTTTTTCTTATCGACTTCTTGCACCTCTCTCTTCAACAAATGTAAGAGCGACACCTTTCTTTCCGCCACGACCAGTGCGTCCAATACGGTGCACATAATCTTCATACGTTGATGGGATTTCAAAGTTAATCACGTGCGACACCCCTACTATGTCTAGTCCTCGTGCGGCAACATCGGTCGCTACTAACACCTGTACATGATCGCGTTTAAACAA
>SCVI01000001.1 GCA_004296925.1 Patescibacteria group bacterium
CATTTTTTCAACAGCATGTTTTGTGCCATGCCACCCAAGTCCAATAAATACGGTGAATGGTGGATAATTATATCGTTCGCGCTCGGTAATTTCATCCCTATAAAAATCATTTGGATTCCCCGAAGAAAATGATTGAATGGCCGCATTCTCAATCTCTCTTGTTTCAAGAATGAATTTTAGTTCCGCTCTCTCTCGAAGATAAAACAGTAACGATAATGCTTGTTCATGCGCACGCCATGCAGAGAGGGATAATAAGCTATCAAGAGAGGCAACGACCACTAATTCGACAGGTTCTTTAAGATAGGGAAGCATGCGTTCAGTACCAACTAAAATTGCTCCCGGTGTGTTATAAAACTGGTCGCGGAGTTTACTTGCAACAAGATGCGTGGGAGTAGTGTCTTTTGTAAATACAAGTACCGATTGTTCAGGAAATGCTTTTTTCAATTCGTCTGCGACCCTGTCGACCCCAATACCGAGTGTCACTAAATCCCAACTACCACACAATTTGCACGAAGTTTCAGCGGGGAGAATGGCGCCAGAACGATGCGACATGAATACATTTCCTGACCCCGACTTATGGAGTGTCATGGGGGCACCCATCGGGTCAGTAACAGGAGTTCCGCAGTCGTTACATACTGTCAGAGGCGAAATACCGCGACGAATAGCAAACACCACCACGCGTCCACCTTTAGCAACCTCGTCTTTTATTTCATGTTTTGTGTCTTCTGTAAGCGTAGTAAAAATACGTTTCGTACCTTTTGTATTATCTTTCTTACGCGTATCAATGATAGCTATTTTCGCCGAACTACTCGTTCGACTTTGCGGTCGGGCAAGTTCATCCATTTCATGTGCGTCAACACGATATTTTGTTTCAACGCGCACAGGAAAGTCAGCGAGAATTAATCGCGCACCGCTTTTTCTTGCGAGGAATTCTGCGGCACGTCGGACATCGAGATGGGGACGTTGCACTCCTTTATAGGTGCGCGCGCTTTCACGTTCGACAATAACAGTATCAATACCGCGGCGCGGTACAGAAAGTGCAAACGCTGTCCCAATAATGAGAAGAGGTTCTTTTTCTGTGACCGCTTTGTTCCATCCCAAAATAAGGCGCTTTTTTGGAACGTTACTTGTCATAAGAATGGTTCGTCCTTCAATACCACGACCAAGTTCTGATTCCAGAGCCTCAGCTTCAGCAATTGTAGGTGTGATAAGCAACACAGAGGAAGATCGTGCAAATGCTTCGCGTACAAGATTTCTATATGTTCGTAAACGTTCAAGATATTCAGCCTGCAATATTAAAAGATCTGCGCGAACAGGTATGTCTGTATCTGATTTTATTTTTTCGTTTTCTACGGTAACAGGTTCAAGTCTATTTGAAGATTCAAGAATTACTGTGGAGGTAAGTGTAGAGAATATGGCGCTTTCGCTTACACCGTGCCATAGAGCTATTTCTTTAGAGGCTTCAATAAATATGTCTGTAAATACGCGCTTTGGACGTGCAGTAGGAGGTATTTTTTTTAGTGCAAAGTCTGCACTCCTGATCGTTGATTTTTCACTACGTGCATCTTCACTCTCAACGATAAGTGCTGGTGTCTGTTTATTACGAATAGTGACATTTACCACTGATCCTTCGGGCATTGGATCCCTAGAGAAGAAGGTGAGTCTGTCTTTAAACATCCCGCGGGCTATCGGCATCACACGAACAACAAACATATCCCTAGTGTATAAGGATTGAGCTCTGCGGTATAGTACTACTCATGAAAGATAATACATTCACAATTGTCGGCCTCTCAGGCAAGAAGTTACTCAAAGGTTCAATTCCTGTATTTGGAGCAAAAAACAACGTGTTAAAGGTCATGGCTGCCGCAGCATTAATTGAAGGCGAGTCAACGTTTACCAATGTTCCAGATATTGCTGACGTAGTTGCAATGGGGAAATTACTTGAAGATTTGGGAGGGTATGTAAAAAGAGATGAACACACACTCAGAGTTAACGCAAAAGATATAACAGGAACAGTGTTGAATAGCGCTCTCGCAAAATCTATGAGGGCCTCCATTGTTTTACTCGGACCACTTTTGGCACGTTTTGGTTCTGTTACATTTCCGCACCCAGGAGGCGATGTCATAGGTGAGAGACCAATTGATCTATTTATTTCTGGATTTCAAAAGCTTGGTGCAGAGTTTAGTGAATCTGGAGATTCGTACACACTTAAAGCTCCGCAAGGACTTTCCGGAGGTGAGATATTTTTCCGTATTGTTTCAGTGACCGCTACTGAAACGTTTATGATGGCAGGTACAAAAGCGAACGCACCGCTTACGCTGAAAAATTGTGCAATGGAGCCCGAGGTCGTTGCACTCGCGGAATATCTTATTTCTTGTGGTGCAAAGATTGAAGGTGTTGGCTCTAGCACACTCGTGATCTATCCATCAGTGTTGACGCCTCCTGCCGCCCCATTTGCGATAGTTCCTGATCGTATAGAAGCAGCGACATTCTTAGCACTCGGTGCTATTGCCGGTGAAAGCATCACTGTCACCGGAGTTGTACCTGCTCATATGGATGCTCTTTTGGACGCGCTCCGCTCAACTGGCGCATCGGTGACAGTTGATGGGGATACGGTAACGATAAGTGCACCAGAAGTAATTCAACCAATTAAATTGCGAACGCACGAGTACCCTGGATTTCCAACAGACGCTCAGGCACCGATGATGGTTGTTTTAACACAAGCAGAAGGTGAGAGTACAGTAGTAGAAACTATTTTTAACGGAAGACTAAACTACACGACCGAGTTAGTGGGGATGGGTGCAAAAATTTCAGTGGTGAATCCACATCGTGCAACCATAAAAGGAAAGACACCTCTTAAAGCGCGCGACATTGACGGACCCGACATTCGCGCGGGACTTTCATTTATTCTCGCTGCTGCCATTGCAGATGGCACATCGCACATCGGTAATGCACATCTGGTTGATAGGGGATACGAAGCTATTGAAAAACGCCTTGCAAGTGTAGGGCTACAAATTACACGCTCTTAAGTTGTTATTTAGACGCGTCTATTTAATTTTTTAATAACAAATCTAAACATTAACCCACTAAGACAGATAAGTGACAATCCTCCTAAAAAATGCACACCGGCAATACTACTTACAGTGCCGAAAATTGTTCCGAGTAAACTCGGCAGTCCTTGAGATGCGACAAATGTTGAGAGGCCGGCAACTATTCCTGCACTCCCCTGAATAAGAAATTGAATACCTTGGAATCCTAATATTGCTCCTACTGCCCCTACTGTAGTATTGATTGCGGTATCAGAAACGGTTTTTTTAAAGTTTTTTTCTGTGTTATCAAAAGAACTTGTGTAATCAGAATATTTTTCTAACCTCTCTCTGTTCTCTTGACTATTTCTATAAGAATTTCGCGGTTCATATATCCGGTCGACTGCAAAATTTTCCGCCATTTTTCGTGGCACGAACGATTCTCTTCTTTTCTCACCAAATTTCTTAAGTCCTTCGTAACTCATTATGAATGTATTGTTAGCGGGGTTTTATCTCATTTGAAGATAGTATACTTTTTTTATTGTGCATCTATAATATAAATTTGTCAAATATTATATATAGCATCTTTATAATATGAATACATTTGTGTGTAATATTTTGCTCCTCTCAGTATCGCGAGGTACACTAGGAATCGCATGTCATTTTTAGCTCCACGATTAGGTATTGATCTTGGCACCACGACTACGTTGGTGTTTGTACCTAAATACGGTGTTGTTTTGAATGAACCTTCCGTTGTAGCGGTTTCGGCACACGACAGAAAGATTCTCGCAATAGGCGCAGACGCAAAAGATATGATCGGGAAAACTCCTGAATCAATTATTGCCTACAGGCCAATGAAGGATGGGGTGATAGCAGACTATCGCGTTACGGAGGCAATGCTTCGCTATTACATAAAAAAATCTCTTGGTCCGTGGAATCTTTTCAAACCTGACGTCATCGTTTCTGTTCCAGCTGGTGTTACTTCAACTGAAAGGAGAGCAGTCGTTGAAGCAGCATTGAAAGCAGGAGCTCGTAATGCATATGTTATTAAGGAACCCATTCTCGCAGCAATTGGCGCAGGTATTCCTATTCACGAGCCACGTGGCCACATGATTGCGGACATTGGTGGAGGAACTATAGATGTTGCAGTAATTTCTCTCGGTGGGATCGTGGCGTCTACTTCTGTGAAGTGTGCTGGAAATAGATTAGATCAAGCTATTGCTGATTACATTAAGAAAACGTACAACCTAGCAATCGGTGATAAAACCGCTGAGGAAATTAAGATTACCGTCGGCTCTGCGGTACCTGTCGAAGAAGAATTGTCTATGGCTATCAAAGGTCGCGATCTACTGTCAGGACTTCCACGAACCACTACCGTATCAACAAACGAAATTGTACGAGCGCTTTCAAAAGAACTTCGTGAAATGATTAAAGCGGTTCGAACGGTTCTCCAAGACACACCTCCAGAGTTGGCCGCAGACATTATTGATAAGGGAATTATCATGACCGGAGGAACGTCACAACTACGACATCTTCCGGAATTAGTGTTTCGAAGAACTGGTGTTCCAGCAATGCTTGCAGACGAAGCAGCGTTTTGTGTTGCAAAGGGAACTGGTATTGCGCTCGACCACCTTGAAACATACAAAAAAACGATGACAACCAAACGAAGATAATATGAAATTAACCGAACTTTCGCGCGTCAAAAATTTACATCACGCCTATCTCGTTGTGGGGAATGCAAATAAAGGGGTACCGGAGGTATTAGCAATGCTTGAAACAAGAGGTATTGAAACAAAAGGAAACGCCGACATACTCAATACTTCTTTTGTGGAATTTGGCGTAGATGATGCGCGTTTACTTTCACGTTTCGCATCGCTACGTGCGGTTGGTGATGGAAAGATGATTATTGTTTCATGGAGTCGCGCAACGACGGAAGCGCAAAACGCACTTCTCAAAGTTGTAGAAGAAGCTCCCGGGCAAACAGTATTTTTCTTTTCGGTAGATACATCAGGATCAGCCCTTGAAACGCTTCGTTCTCGAACAATAGAAGTAGAAGTGTCTGATGAAAACACGCATACTGAAGATAGTGAATCGGTAATCACTGCACGTTCATTTTTGAGTGCTTCTTTTGAGGAGCGCATGAAAACAGTTGAATCTTTTGCAACAAAAGCGAGTAAAACACAAGACAGAGGGCCGGTGCGCGATTTTGTTACAGCGCTATTGCAGCTCGTTCATTCGGAAGGCGCTTCACCGGCAACTCTAAGAGACGTATTAGATGCTGAGCGATATATGAAAGTACAAGGTTCGTCTATCAAAACCGTACTTGGCCATCTTGCGGTTACGTTACCGCGCGCACGTTCTTAGGGCACGTAGATTCGTTTAATAAGAGGGTTTAGTCGCGTGAGAAGCTCATAGGCAGATGCGTGCATTGAGTGAGCAATATCTTCCGCAAAAAGTTCATCCTTACCATCTTTACCGATAAGCGTAACCACGGAACCTATTGAAACATTACGTATCCCCGTTATCTCAATTGAAATCATATCCATTGAAACTCGTCCCAGTATCTTCGCCCGTTTTCCATTGACGAGAACATAGCCTTTTGATGAAAGTGCACGCGGAAATCCATGCCAATACCCAACAGGACATACTGCTACCACCCCATCTTGTTTGAGATGCTCCGTTGAGTCATATCCGATACGGCTTCCTCGAGGAAGTTCTTTTATTTCAGATATGACAGTTTTCCAAGAAAGCACTGGCTTTAAATTAATAGTTTTTTTGAAATATTTTTTTGTGGCACTGTCTGGCCATATGCCATACATACCAATACCAATACGCACCATGTCAAAATGACTTTCTGGAAATACGATAGTGCCCCCTGTTGCTGCTGCATGAATAATAGGTTTGTATCCTAGTTCGTGAAATACGTCAATCCATCGTGCAAATTCTTTAAGTTGCATTCCCGTATATTGTATCGATGAAGGATCTTTTGCTTGCGCAAAGTGCGTAAAAATTCCTTCAATAACAACTCGCTTTGCTTCTTTGTTCCATAACAAAAAATCACTAATCACTCCAAGGTCGCGCTCAGTAAATCCCTGGCGGTGAAGCCCCGTATCAATTTTTATGTGGATACGAAGCGGGGGAGTGAAGCGTTTCTTTTTTAATTCAATAAGTTGTGACTCACTTGAAACCGCGATGGCAATATTATTTTTTGAAGCTTCTTGAATTCTTTCGTGCAATGTATGTCCAAGAACAAGAAGAGGTGTTCGAATACCATTTTTCCTCAAGGAAAGTCCTTCAACTATTGAATCTACTGCAAGAAAGTCTACGTCGAGTTTCTGTAGTGTTTTTGCAAAATCTATATGTGAATGGCCGTATGCGTTTGATTTAACTACTCCCATGAGTTTTGTGTTCTTGTGAATGAGGGATCGAAATAACTTGTAGTTATGCTGTACTGCTTTAGTATCAATCTCAATCCAGGTGCGAAGTCCTTTAGGTTGTGTAGTCTTCATGTGGCTTTGTCATCCTATCAGATGATAAAAGAAGAGTGTTTGATATACTTATCTGTATGTACGATATTGCACAATTCAAAAAACAGACTTCTGAGAAGGCGGCGTGGTTGAGTCTTGAGCTCCAAGGCATCAGGACGGGGCGCGCATCACCGGCACTTTTAGATGGAATTTCCATAGAAGTGTATGGTTCACGGATGAAAATTAATCAGGTAGCAAATATTACAGGTGAAGATGCGCGCACACTGTATGTGCTCCCGTGGGATAGAGAACATGTAAAACCAATCGAAAAAGCCATTACTTTAGCAGACTTAGGAGTATCGGTAGGATCAGACGAAAAAGGTGTACGTGTTTCATTTCCTGAACTTACAGCTGAGAGAAGAGGTCAGTTGGTAAAATTAGTCCGCACAAAACTCGAAGAAGCACGTATTGGATTGCGTAGTGTTCGAGCAAAAGCAATTTCTGAAATAGATAATTCTGAGGCAAGTGAGGATGCAATAAAACGTTTGAAAGCAGATGTACAGAAAGGAATGGACGAAATGAATAAGGAACTAGAGACAATCACTGAAAAGAAAGAGAAAGAGTTACTCAACTAATTATTTGCATAATAAAACGTAGCGTATGGCGGTAGTACTTTTTCTCGTTATTCTCATCGTGCTCATTGTGGGACACGAAGCAGGTCATTTTATTGTAGCGAAACTTTCTGGAATGAAAGTCCCTGAGTTCGGACTTGGATTCCCTCCAAAAATTTGGGGAAAGAAAATAGGAGATACTGAATACACTATAAACGCCCTTCCTTTCGGAGGTTTTGTTAAGATTTTTGGTGAAGATGATGCGGGCGTATCGGATCCTCGTGCTTTTGCAAAACGCCCTAAGATTTTACAGGTTGCAACACTCGCTGCCGGACCGTTTGCTAATCTTGTCCTCGCATTTATGTTTGCAACAGTGGCGTTCATGGTGGGTGTACCAACAGTTATTGATACTGAATATGAAAAAAGTGTAGTTCGTGACGCCAAAGTTTTACTTGTTGAAATATTACCCGGAAGTCCTGCCCAAACAGCAGGACTTAAAGCTGGTGACGAAATAGTTTCTGTAACGAGCGATGGCACTGAACAGCTAATAAAAAATCCTTTAGATGTATCAGACGCAATCTTGAATACGGAAGGGGAAATTGTAATTTCGTTTATACGAAACAAGGAAGTGCAAAGCACCACAGTTCTACCTCAAGCAGGTATCGATCCAGAACACCCTGAAAAACGAGCTATTGGCATTGGACCAGCACTTGTGGGAACACTCTCGCTCCCAATTCATGAGGCGTTTGTTAAAGGCATGACGGATACAGTAGTTAAAACACAAGCAATATTTAGTGGTCTTATGAGTCTTATTGGTTCTGCGTTTACTCTCACAGCAGATGTATCGAATATTGCAGGCCCGGTAGGTATCGTATCTCTTGTGGGAGACGCGAGTGGGTTTGGACTTGGCTCAGTATTGCTTTTTACAGCACTCATTTCCATTAACCTCGCACTGGTTAATTTACTTCCATTCCCTGCGCTCGATGGTGGAAGGCTCGCGCTACTCTTTATTGAAACAGTTATAAGGCGCCCCATCCCTCCAAAATTCTCTGACGCCTTGAACATTGGTGGTTTTGTGCTTCTCATTCTTATCATGCTCGCGGTGACCGCTCACGATGTAGTGCGTTTGTTTGGGTAAGGTATATCTAATCACCGTCTAAACTGAGGATTCTGCTCTGATTGTATAAGCCCCATAAGTACTTATAATGGGTACACCATGCGTCAATCAAACCTCTTCACTAAAACACGAAAAGAAGCACCGAAAGACGAGGTGTCTCAGAATGCACAATTGCTAATACGGGGAGGGTATATACATAAAGAACTCGCAGGTGTGTATGATTTTCTTCCTCTCGGACTTAGAGTCTTTAAAAAAATTGAGAATATCATTCGTGAAGAAATGAATGCACTCGGTGGACAAGAAGTGCTTTTGTCGGCATTGCAAAATCCAGAATTATGGAAAACAACTGATCGATGGAACGATAATAAAATTGAAAATTGGTTTAAAACAGAATTAAAAGGTGGAGGAGAGTTAGGTCTTGCATTTACTCACGAAGAACCTATTACAAAGATGATGACTAACCATGTCACCAGCTATAGAGATTTGCCAAAATATTTATATCAATTTCAACCAAAGTTTAGAAATGAACTTCGTGCAAAGTCTGGCATTATGCGAGGACGTGAGTTTGTGATGAAAGATTTATATTCTTTTTCGCGTTCAGAAGAAGAGCTTGATACTTTCTATAAAGAAGCAGGTGTTGCGTATGAAAATATTTTTAGACGTGTCGGCTTAGGAGATGTTACGTATCTTACGTTCGCTTCAGGAGGTGTTTTTTCGCGATTTAGCCATGAGTTTCAGGTTATTTCCACCGCTGGTGAAGACACTATATATATTGATACCGAAAAGAAAATTGCAGTGAATGAAGAAGTGTTGACAGAAGAAGTGCTTGAAGAACTGTCACTTGAAAGAAACAAACTCGTTGAAGCAAAAGCAATTGAGGTAGGAAACATTTTTAAACTAGGCACTAAGTACGCTGATGCACTCGGACTTACGTTCAAGGGAGAAGATGGAAAAGAGTCCTCTGTACATATGGGTTCCTATGGCATTGGTGTTGGAAGACTGCTCGGCACCATAGTTGAAGTACTTTGCGATGAGAAGGGAATAGTGTGGCCAGAGTCAGTTGCGCCGTTCCAAGTACATATAGTGGATCTTTCACAAGGAGATGAAAAGATTCAAGCGCTCGCTCTCGACTTGTATAAAGATTTGGAAAAAGCCAAAACGGAAGTATTGCTGGATGATAGAGATCTTCGTGCAGGTGAAAAATTTGCCCAATCTGATTTATTAGGAATTCCATACCGCATTGTTGTCGGGAAACATTCTACAGAGACTGATTTTGAGGTAGTTCGAAGAAGCGATGGATTGACTCGCGGTGTTTCTAGAGAAGCAATTATAAAAGGTGAGTATGGCTTTTAAATTGCATCAAAAAATTGCTGGTCGTTTTTCACGCGATCTTGGTATTGATCTCGGTACAGCAAATACACTGGTGTATTTAAAAGGAAAAGGAATTGTTGTAACCGAACCATCAGTGGTCGCGGTGAATCAAAAAACTGGACAGGTGGTTGCGGTGGGGACTTCTGCGCGAGATATGCTCGGGCGTACCCCAACACACATTACCGCTATTCGGCCTCTTGTTGAGGGAGTAATTTCTGATTTCGAGGTTACCGAAGAAATGATGGAGTATTTAATAGAAAAAGCTCAAAATGAAAAATTACCGCTTGGTCCTCGCGTAGTCGTGGGAGTGCCGAGCGGTATCACTAATGTTGAAATACGTGCAGTGAGAGATGCTGCACGTAATGCAGGAGCACGTGAGGTATACATCATAGAAGAACCAATGGCGGCAGCGCTTGGTGCGCGTTTGCCAGTACATGAAGCGGTGGGAACGATGTTGGTAGATATTGGTGGAGGTACTACTGATATTGCACTCATGTCGCTCGGCGGCATTGTTCGTTCAAAAAATATACGAATTGCGGGAGACGTTCTAAATGATGACATTGCTGCATATATACGAAGTGAGTTCAAAATTCTTATTGGGGAGAGAACAGCAGAGGATATTAAAATTGCCGTTGGTTCCGCTATTCGTCTTCCGGCTCCTTTAGAAACAAGAATACGTGGGCGGGATTTGGTAACTGGTCTTCCAAGAGAAATTTTAATTACTGACGCCGATATTCGTGAAGCAATCTCTGGTTCTATTTCTTCTATTCTAGAAGCAATTAAAGAAGTAATTGAGACAGCGCCTCCAGAAGTAGTTTCTGACGTGATGCGCTTAGGAATTTTTATTACTGGTGGTGGAGCACTCCTTCGCGGATTGCCAGAGTTATTGGTAGCTGAACTTAAGGTGCCTATTAATGTCGTTGATGACCCGCTTACGACTGTTGTGCGCGGAACCGGTATAGTGCTTGAGGATCTAGAGAAATATAAATCAGTGTTAGTTGATGATGACGATGGCGCGATCACCGGTTTCTAAAATTATAATAGTTCGAAATATTTTACTGATGCTTTTGGTTGCAGGGGCTGTTTTCTTTGGACCAACTTTGAGTCATTTTGCACGCTCTTTTTATGTGAACATTCGAGCGGTGCATAGTGATGCATACGAAGGATACTCAACTGACGCTTTGAAAAACGAATTAGTACAAAGAGATGCAGAACTACAGCGGGTGCGATACCAAGCTATCCTCTACAATATGCTTGTTTCTGAAAATTTGGCGCTACGCAATGTCACTGGTGCTGGACAGATTTCAGAAGGAATTATTACTCGCGTATTGTCGAGGCCTCCACAAAGTAATTACGATACGTTGATTGTCGATAAAGGTCTTGAGGACGGAGTAAAAGAAGATGATTTAGCAATATTTCAGGATTTCGCTTTAGGGAGAGTTGTAGCGGTTGATCAAAATTCAGCGAGTATTCAATTATTTTCGTCACCAGGAATTCAAAAAGATGCGCTTGCAGGGACGCCACACGCGGTAGTCGTGGTTACCGGGCAAGGTGGTGGCGCATTTGAATTTTCAGTTCCTCAAGGAGTTACCGTTCTTAAAGGGGACGTGGTGCGATTACCAAGTCCTTCTTCTTTAGGATTTGCGATCGTTATGAATACAACGGTCAATGCTCGCGATACGTCAGTTATAGTCCGAGCTGCACAACCATTCTCTTTTGCTGAACTCGATTTTATTCGCCTTGTGCACCGCTAATACATGCTTCGTATACTCGCACCGTTACTTTTTTTAGGAATGGTTTTTGTAGCACCCTGGTGGATGAGTGTTTTGTTTGCAATTCTATTGTTGGTCATGGGGAATAATGGATTCATAGTAGTTATAGGTGGCATTATTATTGATCTTACGTTTGGCACTCCGATTCATTCACTTGGAGGTTTCCAGTATCTATACACGACGTTGTTTATATTGCTTTCTATAATTGCCTGGTATTTAAAACGCACATTGTCTGAGTAGTTATGAAAAAAATATTTAAAAGAAAACAAAGATATCAAGTCATTGAACCTGACGAAATATTGATAGACGCCGCAAACATTCCAGACTTCGATACTACTCGATTGGAAGGAAGGCTCGAGCGTCCAGTTAGCGTAGATGTTTTCAAAAGTCTTTACGTTCTCATTTTTATTATCGGAGCTGTATTTTTCTACACACTGTTTCAGTTACAAGTAGTTAAATATACATCGCTTTCAGCACGCGCAGAGTCAAACAGACTTGCCAGCTCCCTTATTGTTGCTGAACGCGGATTATTATTAGATAGGAACGGCGTGCCGCTTGCTGAAAACACTTCAAATACGAGCTCTGGGGGCGCTTCAACCACACTCCGAGTAGCATCCACAACGCGGTCGTATTCTCTCGGTGCTGCCGCAAGTGCGTTAGTTGGGTATGTATCATATCCAAAAGTTGATCAAAATGGTTTTTGGTATCAGGAAGAAACAAAAGGCATAGTTGGTGCAGAAGCACTATATGATGCCGAACTTTCTGGTGAGAACGGTATTTCACTCGCCGAAACAAACGCCTCAGGAAAAATAGTTTCAGGAAGTATTGTACGTACGGCAAAATCCGGGCAAGACATTAAACTTTCGATTGATGCAGGTATACAAAAAAGTCTTTACGATGCAATTCGAGCACGCGCTGAGATGTATAAATGGAGAGGTGGCTCTGGAGTAATTATGGATATAAAAACTGGCGAACTTTATGCAATGGTCAGCTATCCTTCTTTTGATCCGGGTGTTATGTCGCTTGGTGAACCTCGATCTGCCGTTAATGCAATTCTTAATGATACACGTGCGCCACTTTTGGATCGCGCAGTTTCAGGGCTCTATACGCCTGGCTCGGTAGTAAAACCTTTCGTAGCTCTTGCTGCCTTGCAAGAAAAAATTATCTCTCCAAATAAACAAATTCTTTCTACGGGTTCTATTTCTGTACCAAACCCCTATGACCCTTCAAAACCATCAGTGTTTAAGGACTGGAAAGCACACGGTCTTGTAGATATGAGACAAGCATTAGCAGTATCTTCAGACGTTTATTTTTACGAAGTAGGAGGTGGGTTTAAAGATCAACGAGGTCTTGGAATTGGTGCCATTGAAAAATATATGCGTTTATTCGGTTTTGGTTCTTCCACTAATATGCCACTTCCTGGAGAAGAGATAGGTGTTATCCCTAATCCGGAATGGAAAGCAAATGTGTTTGATGGTGAGCGATGGTTTTTAGGTAACACGTATCACACTGCGATTGGTCAGTACGGATTTCAGGTTACTGTAATGCAGTTAGTTAGGGCAGTTTCTGCACTCGTAAACGGTGGTACGTTAGTAACTCCTGTTATACGAACAGGAGAGCAGGGACTTCGTGAACCTATAAGTATTACAACCGAAAATACCGCCATTGTTATGGAAGGTATGCGTATGGCAGTCACTGAAGGTACTGCGCGCGCTCTTGAAGTACCAGGGATTAAAGTTGGAGCTAAGACGGGAACAGCAGAAACAGGAGCACGAAAAGAATTCATTAATTCAGTGTTGATAGGATTTTATCCTTACGAAAAACCACGGTACGCATTTGCAATTGTGATGGAAAGAGCTCCTGCAGGCACCGGCCAAGGTGCTCCTGCGGTGATGGGTGATGTGCTCCGATGGATTGTTGAAAATAGACCTGAAATGACGAAATAAGTGTGAGTACTCAGCGTTGTTTTATTTGACCACAGTTGACCTTTTTCTAACTACAGATACAATGGCGCAGACACTATGAAAGCACACGCAAAAAAAGATCAGACGGAAGAACAAAACGTTCTTTCACAGGAAAAATTTGATGAACTAAAAGCGGAGCTTGAAAAATTAATCACCGTTGCAAGAAAAGAAATTGCAGAAGGTTTAGAATACGCGCGTTCTCTCGGAGATCTTTCTGAAAATGCCGAATATCAGGCAGCGCGAGAATTGCAGGCAGCTACTGAAGAGCGCATTCGTCGATTGGAACACATAATAAAATCTGCTGTTATTGTTTCAGAAAAGAAAAAGGGATTAGCTGGTTTTGGTTCTAAAGTAACGATTAAGAAAAAAACCGACAAAGAACAACACTCATATACTATTGTGGGAAGTGAAGAAGCTGATATGAGAAATCATAAGATTTCGCATCTCTCTCCACTAGGGCAAGCAATGATGGGAAAGAAAAAAGGGGAGACATTTACTTTTTCAACACCAAGCGGACGTCAAGAGTACACGATTATTGAAATATCATAATTGTTTAGGTCGTACGTTCTAGAAGTGTCATAGACGTTCTATTTCATACTAGTGGAACAGGTTCTTGTATAAGTAAGTTCTTTAGCATAGGATTGGACTATGTTTTGGCTTGATACTGTTTTTGAAAGTGCAGAAACTCGTCTTAAAAAGACGTCTGAATTGAAAGGAACGCTTTTAGTTCGCGACGAAAAGACGGCCTCTGGTCGTGTGCATGTTGGCTCTATGCGTGCGTTGGCGCTTCATGCAGCGATTTCTGAAAGACTCAATGAAGCAGGTATTAAGAACATTTTTAAATACGAAATAAACGACTTTGATCCAATGGATGGTTTACCAGTGTACTTGGACGCATCCGTCTACAAAGAACATATGGGTAAACCTCTTTTGAATATCCCTTCGCCTGATGAATCAGTTGCTCCAAACTTCGCGGAGTATTTTGCAAAAGAATATATAGACGCTATTCACGAGGCAGGTTTTAATCCAGAGTTTTATCGCGCAAGTGAATTATACTTGTCAGGAAAAATGAACGGCGTAATAAGAACAGCTCTTGAGAGAGCAGATAAAGTGCGTGCCGTGTACAAAAAAGTTTCAGGCGCAGATAGACCAAGTGACTGGCTTCCGCTTTCTGTTATTTGTGAAAAGTGCGGGAAAGTTGGTACTACCAAGGCAAAAGATTTTGATGGTGAGACAGTTGCATATACTTGCTATCCGACAGCGGTGAAGTGGGCGGAAGGGTGTGGGCACTCTGGAAGAATTTCTCCTTTTGATGGGAATGCGAAACTTCCTTGGAAAGTTGAGTGGGCAGCTAAGTGGATGGTAATGCAAGTTGACGTTGAAGGGGGAGGTAAAGATCATTACTCAAAAGGTGGTGCGCGCGAGGTAGCACGATATATATCAGAGGAAGTATTTGAGTATCCTGAGCCGTTTGGCGTACCCAACGAATTCTTTTTAGTAGGAGGAAAGAAAATGTCATCTTCAAAGGGTGAGGGTTCTTCAGCGAAGGAGATTGTAGATTTGTTGCCACCCTCAATTTTTCGTCTTGCACTATTTGGTAAGGACATGAATCAGCAAATCAACTTTGACCCAGCTGGCGATACTATACCGGTGTTGTTTGACACGTACGATAAGTTGGCGGAAAAGTATTGGTCTGGAATTGTAGATGATGACTCACGTCTTTTTGAATACATTCACACTGAAAGTGAGCGAGTAGATCTTAAAGGAACAAAACGTTTCTTACCTCGTTTTTCACAAGTAGCTTTCTTGGTGCAAATGCCACATCTCGATAATGAGGAAGAACTACTTCGTTTGAAAGGATCTCTAGTTACTAAGCTTGATACTGAAGAATTTGAACTTCGGGCAAAATACGCACAGATCTGGCTTGAACGTACTGCATCTCCTGAATTTCGTTTTGCACTCCAAACAAAAAGCGTACCTGAGGGAGCAAAAAAACTTTCGGATGCACAAAAGAGCGCGCTTCGAGAGATCCTCTCTTTTGTTGAATCGCACGACGTGTTATCAGGGCTTGAGTTTCATACGGAACTTCATGAGATACGAAAACGTCAATCTATTGAACCAAAAGCACTATTCGGAGCAATATATCTTTCGTTTCTTGGTAAAGATCATGGTCCGAAAGCTGGTTGGTTTTTGAGTGTACTAGAGAGGGATTTTGTTATTAGACGGCTCAAAGAGGTGGCTGGAGTGGTATAGAAAAACACTCTGATTGAGGTACAATAATCTCGTTACAGTTAGATCATAAACTTATGGAGATTCTCCGAGTTAATGTTCACGGATACGAAGTTTCTGCTTCAGAGCGGCTCAGAGAGAAAACAATTGAGTTAGGAAAGGAATTAGACGCTTTACGTGCTTCTGGTGGGACTAAGGTACAAATTCTTGCTTTAAAACTTAAACTACAGCTGACTGAGATGAGACGCTTTATTACATCAGAAACTGAAGCTCCGCCAAGAAAAATCATAGATTGAATCCCCAATAGGGGATTTTTTTGTCAGCATTAGTGCTGTTTTTTGTAATACCACAACATAATCATAAGGTTTTTAAGTGGGGATAAGTATATGTAAAGTGGGGTAAAGTGGCATATAATTATCAGTGAGTGGGATAAAGTGGCATAGAGTGTTCTATACATATTTACTCCTTATTTTTTATGCTCATTGGCGAATACCAACACACACTTGATCCTAAAAAACGCCTTTCGCTTCCAGCGAGATTTCGCAAAGAACTTGGTAAGACCGTTATCGTTACGAGAGGACTCGACAAATGTCTTTTTGTATTTTCCGCAACATCATGGAAAAAACTTGCTGCAAAGTTTGGCGATCTTTCAATTGGCTCATCTGATACACGAGGGTTTAACCGATTCATGCTCTCAGGCGCTGTTGAAGCTGATGTTGATTCTGCTGGTCGCATTCTTATTCCTGATTACTTAAAAGATTTTGCAAGCTTGAAAACTGAAGTTGTTGTTGCCGGTGTAAATGATCGCGTTGAGGTATGGGATAAGAAACGCTGGGCTTCATACAAAGAACAAATTGAGTCGCAAGGAGATGCGATGGCAGCAAAACTCGGTGAAATCGGTGTTATTTAAGTATGGAATAGGCGATAGAGAATTGTAGAAATATGAAAAAAACACTAAGAATTCAAGAATCAGAACTCAGAACTCACAAATCAGTTCTTCTTGAAGAAACTGTTCAAGGATTGGAGCTTCAAAAAGGAAATACCGCTATCGATGCAACCGTTGGTGTAGGAGGGCACTCAGAAAAGATTGCTCATATTCTCGGAAAGAAAGGAACACTTGTTGCTATTGATTTGGATGAGAATTCATTGAGTAGCGCAAAGAAACGTTTATCTGATTCTGATCCGCACATTATTTATCTTCAAGGAAATTTTAGAAACGTAAAAAAACTAGCTGAAGAAGCCGGCATTACTTCTGTAGATGGAATTGTGTTTGATCTTGGGTGGCACTCAGAACAGCTAGCGAGTGGAAAAGGAATTTCATTTAACAGTGATGAACCTCTTTTAATGACACTTGGTTCTTCTGAAAGTCATTTATATACAGCAAAAGATATTATCAAAGATTGGGATGAGGATGAGATAGCGCGAATTATTCGTGAATACGGAGAAGAAAAGTTTTCGGGCAGGATTGCTCGCGTTATTGTTGAAACCAGAAAAAAACAACCAATAAATACTGCACGTGAACTCGCAGAAGTTATTAGAAGTGCTGTACCAGGGTTTTATCGAAATGGTCGTTTGAATCCAGCAACGAGAACTTTTCAAGCGCTACGAATTGCGGTGAATGACGAACTTGGTGCACTGAAGGAAGCGCTTCAAAATGCTTTGGAACTTTTGGCGCCAGAGGGAAGACTCGCAGTCATTTCATTTCATAGTCTTGAAGACAGAATTGTGAAGCAGGCGTTTCGTAATGCAGAAGATACTGGCATAGGAAAACGTATCACTAAGAAACCGATTATCCCGACCTCCGAGGAAAGGGAAAAAAATCCAAGAGCAAGAAGTGCAAAGTTAAGAATTTTTGAAAAAAACACACTATGACAAAACGAAAAACAATCTCATCTGCACAGCGAGCACTACCATTCCGAACTAAGGGTGGCATATTTGCTCAAGCTCATCCCGCAGAGCGTTTTATTGCAGTGGGTGTAGGATCACTGTTTATAACACTTTCAGTGTTATATATATTTTTCATGTTTTCGTCAGTGATGCATGTAGCCGCACGTCATGACCTTGCAGGAAGAATGTCACAACTTTCAGCTGATGTAGCAATGCTTGAAACTGTCTACCTAAACAAAACACAAGTTATTACAGAGTCTTATGCACATTCATTAGGGTACGTACAAACAAAAAACCACGCATTCGCAAAGAAAGTAAGTACCGTATCGTTGCAGACTCAATAACATACCTAAGCTGTTTCGTTTTTAACCTATAGAATGTCAGGATGGCGACTAAGACAAAAGTAGCTTTTAGAATACGCTTGATTGCAGGTGTAGTTATATTTGTCGCTCTTGTTTTAATCGGAAGGCTGTATTTTTTGCAAATTGTCCACGGAAGTGATTATCGCAGACAAGCGGAAAGTCAGTATGTAAAACAAAGCACCAACCAAATTGACAGAGGTGCCATCTACTTCACCGGTAAAGACGGTACACGTATTTCCGCAGCTACGATTAGCTCTGGCTATGTGGTGGTAATTAATCCAAAACTTCTTACTAATCCCGAGGATACGTACGTGTCATTACAGAAATATATTCCCGAGTTAGATAAAGAAATGTTTCTAAAAAAAGCGCAAGTGGAAGGAAGTGTATATCAAGAAGTTGCACAACAGGTAGTTTCTGAAACAGGCGACAATATTTCCAAATTAAAACTCCCCGGCGTTCAAGTACTTGGTTCTCATTGGCGGTACTACCCGGGACAGGCTCTCGCTGCACAAACAATCGGATTTTTAGGGTATGCAAAAGATGGCAACACGCTCGCAGGGAGATATGGCTTGGAACGTTTTTACGATAGTGCGCTTTCACGTGCTGACGGTGGTTTGTACGTTAATTTTTTTGCAGATTTATTTACAAATATCCGTTCACAGCTTTCTCCTGACACTACTGAACCTGGAGCAGACGTGATTACTTCATTAGAACCTTCTGTTCAACAGTTCCTAGAAGGAACGTTAAAAAAATATTCGGACGATTGGCAGGCGGACACCATAGGCGCGATTATTATGGATCCAAAAACCGGCGCAATAATTGCTATGGCATCTCGTCCTGGATTTGATTTAAATAACTTCAAAAATGCCGACCCAGAGTATTTTGCAAACCCATTAGTTGAACGTGTGTATGAGTTTGGTTCAACCATGAAAGCAATCACGATGGCAGCAGGTATAGACTCGGGTGCGGTAACCGCTAAAACTACATATAACGATAAGGGGTACATTATTCTTGACGGTGCACGCATAAATAACCACGACCTTAAAGGACGTGGCGTAGTGCCCATGCAAGAAGTTTTAAACCAGTCGTTAAACACAGGTGTTTCTTTTATTGTTGCGAAGATGGGCACGCAAAAATTTGCAGAGTATTTGAAACGCTTTGGGATTACTGAAGAAACGGGTATTGATGTACCAAATGAAGCATCGCCACTCATAAGTAACTTAACAAGTCCGCGTGCCGTGGAATACGCTACAGCATCTTTTGGTCAAGGTATCGCTATTACCCCCATTGCCATGACGAGAGCATTAGCAACACTTGCAAACGGTGGAGTAGTACCTGGACCTCACATTGCTGCTGAATTACAGTACGGCGGCGGAATAACAAAAAAGCTTGGGTGGAGTCCTCCAAGGCGAGCTATTACTAGCGAGAGCACTGAAGAAGTAACAAGGATGTTGGTGGCCGTCGTTGATGACGCGTTGAAGGGGGGAGCTATTAAAATGCGTGACTATACTATAGCCGCAAAGACGGGGACAGCACAGATTGCACGTCCTGATGCACGCGGGTACTATACAGATAGGTACTTACATTCGTTCTTCGGATACTTTCCGGCGTATGATTCAAAGTTCCTCGTTTTCTTCTTCGCAGTGAATCCGAAAGGTGCAAAATATGCTTCGGAAACATGGACGGAACCATTCATGAAGACTACGCATTTCCTCATCAACTATTACAGTATTCCTCCTGATCGTGCACCTACCGGTGAATAATCATGCGGATGCTTTCGAACAATTAATGTATGAGACTATTGAAAGAATTTTTTCGCAGTATTGTTGTAAGTATCTTAACGCTCCAGGCGACCTTGGTGCTTCGTAAATATAAACCACATATTTTGATGGTGACGGGGTCAGTTGGTAAAACATCAGCAAAAGATGCAATTTATACTGCGTTATCAAAATCGTTTTTTATTAGAAAAAGTGAAAAAAGTTTTAACGGAGACATAGGAGTACCTCTTACTATTCTTGGCATTCCAAACGGTTGGTCGAATCCATTTGTATGGATTAAGAACTTGGTAGACGGCGCTTCCTTAATACTTATGAAAGCGCCATATCCAGAGTGGCTTGTGGTGGAGGTAGGAGCCGATAGGCCTGGGGACATTACAAAATCTCTTTCATGGATAAAACCGGACGTGGTCGTTGCAACGAGGTTTCCTGACATTTCAGTGCATGTGGAATTTTACAGTTCTCCTGAAGCGGTCGTGAAAGAAGAGTTGGCACCAGCAGGATGGCTTACCGATGGAGGGACATTTATTTTTAATGGTGATGATGAACGTGCTGGAACAGCCGAGACATCTAAAGGAGTAAATCGAATATCATACGGATTTGGTGAGAATGTTGACATACGTGCAATTAATTTTCAGGCTATCGTAGAGCGAGATATTTCTTCTGGAATTTCTTTTGACGTGGAATACAAAACAGAGAAGGTGCATGTTGAATTACAAGGTGTTTCTGGTCGCTCGCACGCATACTCACTCCTTGCGGGATGTGCTGCCGCATTAAGCATTGGTGTGTCATTGCAGACCGCGACCGAATCTCTTGTGGCGCATTCTGCACCAGCTGGACGAATGCGACTGATCTTGGGGCATAACAGCTCTCTTATTATTGATGACACGTATAATTCTTCGCCCGTAGCATCAAGTGAAGCGCTCTTAGCTCTTTCTGATATTCCTCATAGAGGGAGACGAATTGCAATACTTGCTGACATGTTGGAGTTAGGAAGCTTTTCGGTAGATGAACATAATAGAATTGGAGTGCTCGCAGCAAAAACTTGCGACATGTTGGTGACAGTGGGAGTTCGTGCAAAAAATCTTGCTAGAGGTGCCAAGGAAGCAGGTATGCCACCAACGCAAGTGTTTGAATTCGATAGAGGAGCAGACGCTGCATCTCATGTTATTTCATTACTACAACCAGGAGATGTAGTTTTGGTAAAAGGGTCTCAATCGATGCGTATGGAGAGAGTGGTTAAATCTCTCATGGCAGAACCCGATAAAGCAAAAGAACTTCTGGTTCGCCAAGACCACGAGTGGCTTTCTCGTTCGTGAAAACTTCGTGTTTTCGTGGTATAAAAACTGCTCGAGAGACTGCACTAGTCGTCTTCGATCAAGCGAGACTTCTTTCGTTCGGCCACCAGTCGCCTTCGGCTAAGCGGAGCCTCTCTCGAAGAAAATGAATCGAGGCATTCATTTTCCTTCTCGTTCGGCCCCATCGTCTAACGGTTAGGACACAAGCTTCTCAAGCTTGGAATCGGGGTTCGATTCCCCGTGGGGTCACAAACAGCACAAAACCAAGAACTGCTTCTTGGTGTGTGCGTTTGTGAGCTCGAAGCGATGTTTTTCCCTTGGAAAAACCGCGAGAGGGGGTCGAGAACACTTAGCATTTTACGAGCA
>SCVI01000046.1 GCA_004296925.1 Patescibacteria group bacterium
CCCTTGAGCTACAAGTACAACTCCTCACCTTAAAATCACACTTAAAAATAGAAAGTTTCAAAGAGTTACCTTGGCTTATCTATTAAATCTTCTCTGTGTTCTACCGCTTCGTGTTCCATTGAAACCATCCATAGATACCATCCGGATGGAATATTTAGTGTAACGCCAGGTAAAATTCTCCAATTATGGTCAGGTGTATTTTCTAGGAAATCAATCCACTGTTTATTTGGATTAGGTGAGAAAAAAGATTGAAGTTGTAAGGCTGTGTTAATTGCTTTTTGTTGGATCTCACTCCACGGTTTTCCATCATATCTTTTTGCATTATAGGCATTGAAGTTATCTACGCCTTCAAAATCTACCAACTTTCTTGTTTCTGTATCGTAATATCCCTGAAGTTTCATTTGTCTTCGTAATCTCTCGTCTTTATCTGAGTCACCAAAAACTTGAGATTGCCATTCTTCCCACCCCACGATATGTGCAACTACTAGTGAGCGAGATCTACCGTCACTGCTAGGGCTAGCTGCTATCTCAGGAGTTATTGCTTTGACTGCGGGGAGGTAAAAATCTAAAGTTGTTTGGTGCAATTGCACGAGAGAATCATAACGTTGTCTGGTATCAGATAGCTTCGCTATATCAATTAAATGCTTGTACCAAGCGTCTCGCGAAAACTGGCCGTTTTCTGGATGCATCTGAGTGCGATCTTCCACTTTTGTCATTATGTGTAATTTTCTAGTAACTTTCTATCGATTTCTGTCACTTTGGAGCGGGTAAGGGGAATCGGACCCCTGTAACCTGATTGGCAACCAGGTGTACTACCATTGTACTATACCCGCGAACGAATGTGAGTATCTATTAATTCTACTTTCTTTTCTCTTCGCCAACTTTTAATCTCAATTTCTCTTCTTAGCGCTTGACTTCTTGTCTTAAATTCTTCTGAATATATTAATTGAACTGGCAACTTCCCTCTAAGTGATTTTGCTCCGAGCTTTCCAAAATTATGTTCATTGACCCTTTTTTGAATATTTGATGTACTTCCAGTGTAAAACGAATTATCTCTACATTTTACAATATATACGAAAAACTTCATGCATCCCTCTAATGTGTTTACACCGAGCCCTTCCTTCGTCAGGGCGAGGTGCCGAGGATGTGAGTCGAACACATATAGCCTGTTCTTCAGACAGGTGCCTTGACCACCTTGGCTACCTCGGCAAGTCAAACTATGATATCATTTTTTACTTTAGCGGTAAAGTACTCTAGCCTGCATTTGTATAACACGTTTGTTGGGTTTATAATGCGATTATTATGAATTTAAAAGATAAAGTGGCTGTAATAACCGGAGGAAGTAGTGGAATCGGTAAGGCTATTTCAATTGCACTTGCCAAAGAAGGATGCAGTGTAGTTTTTACTTACAACGCTAACGAGGGGGGGGCGAACGAAGTTTTGGCTCAAATCGGAAAAAATGCCTCAAAATTTAAAGTTGACATGGGCAATGAGAAAGAAATTGAAACACTTTTTGATTTTATAAAAAAGAAGTTTGGAAAATTGGATATTTTGGTTAATAATGCTGGTATTAAAAATAGACCTCG
>SCVI01000047.1 GCA_004296925.1 Patescibacteria group bacterium
TAATTATAAAGCCTTAATCAAAGCCTCAACTTTACTCACCATATCTTTGAAGTTAAACTTTTTTAAAGCAGTTTCCTGTCCAGCTGCTCCAATTCTTGCACGAAGATTTTGATCTTCGAGTAAGGCAAGTAATTTGGTTGAAAAGTCTGATTCGGATTCCGCCAAAAAACCATCTACACCATCTGAAATCACATGAGGCATTTCACCGAAATTACTAACGACCGTGGCAACGCCACATGCCATATACTCGAGCATTTTTAGAGCAGTTTTACTCTCGTTCCATGGTCCGTCGCTCCTATGAGGAAGGACTCCTATATCAAACTTTTGAATTGCGCTCGGTACGCAGTCACTGTCTAACCAGTCCAACTCATCGATGAACTCTACGTTAAGACCATGAATACCTGTGAATAAGTCATAGACACTTTTATTTTTCAAAGATCCTATTATCCTAAAAATGAAGACTGGTGGGTTCCGTGTTAGCAACTCTCTAAAGATTCTGGCAAGAATTGTTAGTCCTTCTATGTTGTGGTGGGCCGTCCCCACCCATCCAATTACTAATGGATACTGTTCTGGCTCGTACACCTTTGTGAATTTCTTATAAGCGTCAACATCCAAAGATATATGAAGTAAGTGCACATTCGAATTAAACTGCAAGGCCCATTCTCTTTGACCGTGCGACGAGACGATGACCGCGTTTGCCATTGAACTAAAAAGCCTAGTCTTGAAATAATTATGTAAGTAAATTGGGTCGTCAAAATCAAAAATCATCTTGTTCCGAAAGAACATAAGGTAAAAGAATATTGCTGTAGAAAAATACTTGTTTGCAATGGCACGCTGAAGAAAAATAATATCTCCTTTTCGAATAGAAACTATCGATCGTAGCATCCGGAAAAGAACCGGACCTTTTCTTGGCCATGGAGTTTTCGAAATTATAGGGATTGGTGGACTATGCACCACGGTGTCGAAACCTCTCAATTTCAGCTCTTCAGCGACCATGAAGGCCCTCAAGCGTGAACATCCTTCTTCTCGTCCAGTATATGTAAAAAAATGTATGGTCATACTGACTAGTGTATTTTCTCAATTATTAAATTGGCACGTGCAATCCATGTATATTTTTTAGCATCTTTTCTCGCCTTTGCGCCACGAGCTACTGCAGTCCCGAATTCGAGCATCGTTTCCTCCATACCCGCCACCAGTTCAGCGATGTCGTTTGCAGCGACGAGTTTAGCGTTAGTGTCATCGAGAATTTCTCTTACACTTGGTAAATCAGAAGAAACGATTGGTACCCCACTAGCCATATATTCGAATACCTTCAAAGTTGAGGCGTATTTCTCATGAAGAGTATCTTTCAAATAGTTCATTACGACTGAATCACAAGAAAACAAATAGATTGGCACCTTATGACGAGGGACATGATCTACAACAATAATAAAACCTTTAGGTATAACTCCTTTCTCAACCGATAGTTGTACGTACTCCCTGCCGGAACTTCCAACCCCTACAAGCAATAGTCTTGTGTTTGGGTATCTACTGGAAAGCACTGCAAAGGCCTGAATTATGCCCTCCACACCCTTGGAAACTCCCATGTTGCGGAAAGCACCGATATAACCGAACACGAATGAATTCAAAGGAACACCGATAACTTCTCTACTGTGTTGTATAAATTCACTCGAATGCTCATCAAAAAAAATGTCGTCTACTCCATTCTGTGCCGTAAGCACCCTTTCCTTTCTAATTCCTCTCTCCACACACAAGCGATGCATTGCATCAGTTGTGGTAACAATGTGCGACGGACCAAATTTAGCAATCAACCAACGAAAACTTCCTATTTGTTCATGGATTTCGAAAATGCGGACAGTATCTCGACGTAAAAAAAGAGTCACGAAGACATCACGTGTATAATACATATCGACACTTTTCCCTCTCATATAAGTTTGCACTTTCACAGCAAACATTAGAACTGAAAGAACAAAACCTATTCTAGTGTTGGTCCTAATTACAGGAAGAGCTAGCGTTGTAATTTTAAACGAATGAGGAATTTTATAATAATTGAAAGGATCCTCAGTTATGGTATTTTCTCTAGCTGGAATAATTAACTCAACTTCGTGACCTGCTTTGGAAAAGGCATTACAAAGGCTCATAATTGCTCCCCCGTGAGCTTTTTCTGTGGGAAGTCGGATGGAAGCGAGATATGCTATTTTCATAATTAACTGTTCAATTTTTCAAACAAAAAGAATCGGTGCGCCGGATCATCCGCATGTTTTGTAAAAATTTTCAAGCGAAGATTCGTTGACTGCGCATGACTAACAAGCCATTGTATTGAATGATTTTTCTTACCAAGTTCCCAATAATGTTCTCCATTAAATACGTGTGTTTTCCAAAAAAATGGCAACTGGAAAAAAAATTCGAAGCGCTTAAAAAGTGGAATTTTCCCTATCAAGGAAAAAACCCATCCAGGATGAGGGAGTGATACTAGAACATGTGTTCTCGCCACTCGAGCCATCTCTTTTAGTGCGTGAGGAACATCTTCACTTTTTAGATGCTCAAGCACCTCAAAAGCACATACAACGTCATAGGAGGTGTCTGGCAATGGAATCTCCAGTACTGAACCAACAATATCTGGCTCTAAATCCGTGGCTATATCAAGGGTGCTAACAACACATCCTTCATTTTTTAACTCACGCGACACGGTGCCAGTGCCGCATCCTATCTCAAGAATGGTTTTAGGAGAACAAGAACGTACCAGTGCAATTTGATGATAATACGACATCCAGCGATCAGTGTTACGGTACGCGGACCCAGAATAATGTTTTTTCTCTACTTGTTGAATATAATTTGCCATAACATAAGCATACCGTACACAATTTGTAGGTATAAATATTTACAATGAATAGGCTTTCTGAATACAAGGTATCAGTTTCTGAAGCGAATGATGTTCACGAACATACTCAGGAGAAAGAGGAAGATTTTTAAGAGCGAGGTCGGTGGTATCTACGAGGCAACCACAGGCTGCGGCCTCCAAAACCACTTTGTCCAAAGAGCCTGTTTCACTGCGGTGGATAAGCTTTGCGGCAGTGAGATATTCATCGCGAAGCCCTAATTGCGTGAGTCCACCTAGAAAAGTAACTTGGACACCGAGCTCACGCGCGAGCGCCGTAAGGCGCTCGCGTTCACCACCCTCTCCTGCTATACGAAGGGCGACATCTGCATCTTTTGCCGCGTGAATTGCAAGATCGTGTCGCTTGCTCTTCATCAAACGCCCGACCGAAAGTAAGTGAGAACCACGTTCAATACGTGAATCTGGTTTGAAAAAATCAGTATCAATTCCATGTCCCGTGACATGTACTTTTTTAGATGACAAACGGAAACTTTCCTTTGATGCCGTAAAGATGGCATTCGAAAACATAAGAGCAATTCTTAATTTCATGTCTGTACTTTTATGCGTGTACCACAAACCGATTCTCTTTTTCGTGAGTTGCCACCACCAACCAACAAGAACAATATAAATTGGATTCATGTGTACAAACACATGATCGTATTGTGTACGTAGTTTCCAAACAAGTCCTATAAAACGAACCGCGTAGACTACACTATTTCCCCCATTCTCTTTACCAAGTGAATGAACATGAATGTTCTTCGGGAGTGAGTGTGTACCTTCCTTTAAACAAATAACTTCAATAGACTCAAAATGCTTTGAAAATTCCTCAAGCCATCGATGGAAAAATCCTAATATCGGGTCATGCGTGTCAACGATTTGTGTAACAACAAGAAGTCTCATGGAAGTTCAAGGAGTGAATGAATCACCGCATGTCGCCCCGAAGGAGCTTCTCCATCTCGTCGTATTTCAAAGAGCGAGACTTCAGGGCAATGCTCTTTAATAGAATCGAGTTGAGTAGCCAAATCATCCACCACTATATAGGGTGCGGAATAATTCTTTAGGATAGATTTGAGAGCAATTCCCTTCTCTCGGTCATGGGCATACTCAACCGTTTGAAGCGGGAGATTACTCAACGAGCTTTCTATCTTGGATTCAATCCAAGATTTGTGCCCAAATGAAAGAATGACGGAATCATTTCCGTGATTCTTTAGAAATTCAACAGCGTCTGGAAAAACAAATTTAGAGAGTTCACCAGGAGCAAATATCAGCTTCCCTTCTGAGCAAAGCTCGTTTAACTTTTCCCATAATTCCATACGACCACTCTGACCACGAATACTTCTATCTCGCTTTGTTGATGCGACCTCTAATATTTGCTCTCTCAACTCACGAACCGCTGGATAGTCAGCAATGCTCGGAGTGAAGGAATCGGTATCTAAAATTGTACGGTCAAAATCTAGAAAATACGTCATAGAAATGATTGCACAATAGACGCAATCTTCTTAGGGTCGTGCCGAATAATACTCCTCTCTATTGCATCCCCTTCAATTTTAGGAAGCGCTACGATATCTGCAATTGAGCTACGTATCACAGTTTCGTCTTCTCCGAGATCATCTATCGTAGGGAACGCTTTTTTGCCTGCATAATAGTTTAAAATATCTTCAGACAGTTCTCCTGTATGCACAACGATACAATCGGGTCTTCGTCCAACGTATCGAGTAATTTCCTCAACATGTTTTGAGGCTGTATAGCCTGGAGTTTCAGCTGCAGTACTAAAGAGGTTCACAAAATATATAATTTTTGCATTTGAACGCTTCACTGCATCAGTGAGTCCTGGAACTGCAAAGTTCGCCAGTGTTGAAGTATACAAATCTCCTGGTCCTAAAATAATAATGTCGGCTGACTCTGCTGCAAGCTCCGCTTCGTCCGACAACGCAACATTCTCTTTCGTACTCAAATTAATTATCGGTGTACCGCCTGGGGGTCGTGCATTTATAGTGTGTTGACCAACAAGTTTTTCTCCATTCTCAAGCTCAGCTATCAAGGTTGCTGGGTGCTCAGACACCGGTACTACGTATCCCTTCACACGCAATATTTCAGAAGTTGCGCGTATCGCTGCACCTTCTGAACCAAGTTTGTCAGTCAAAGCAGTCAGGAGTAAGTTTCCAAGATTATGACCAGCGATGTCTCCTTTTGAAAATCGGTACGTAAACAGATCTCGAAGCAATGTCCCGTCCTTTGCAAGTGCAACGAGCGCTTGTCTGGCATCTCCAACCGGAAGGTACCCATACGAATCCCGTAATCGGCCTGTTGAACCACCGTCATCTGCAACTGAAACAATGGCAGAAAGCGAGATGTTAGATATTGATTTCAATGCTGAGAGAGTCACAAAGGTACCGGTACCACCACCAATGGTGACGATACGCTTCGCATTTACAATAAACTTATGTCCTGAAATAACTGCATTCTTCACTGCATGATAGCGACTCCCGGGAGTTTTTGAGGGCATAAAAATTGCTTTGAGATGTGTTCGTACGCGTCTAAAAACTTTGAATTGTGGTTTCTTACTCATAGGAGTGTTTTAAATATTTCAGAAATTTTTTCAGGATTATGCCGAATAAAACTCCGTGGCACAGTATCCCCCTCTAATTGTTGCGCTTCCACAACATCAGCGAATACACCGCGAATAATGTTGTTGTTTTCGGGTAAGTCATCAACAACTGGGAATTCATTTTCGTCAGCGTAGCGTTTCAAGATTTTTTCAGGAAACACACCTGTGTGCAAGACAACAATATCGGGTTTTCTTCCTATGTGACGTTCTATCGCGTCAATATGATTCTGTGCACTGTAGCCGTCTGTTTGGCCAGCTTTCGTGAAAAGATTCATTATGTAAACGAGTTTTGCTTTTGAAGTTTTCACTTCCTCAGATAATCCTGATACAACAAAATTCGCCAGCGTTGAAGTATACAAATCTCCTGGTCCTAATATCAAAACATCAGCTTCATGAACCGCATCTTTTGCATCATGAGAAATATCAATCGAAGTTTCAGCTGTGAGAGATTTTATTGGTGATCGTCCATAAACTCGCTCATCAATATTGTGTTCACAAGTAATTGACTCTCCGTTTTCAAGTTCAGCAATCAATGTTGCGGGTGTATCGGATACGGGCACCACCCTCCCTTCAACTCTGAGTATCTGCGATGCAGCCTCAATAGCTTCTGAGTCTGTACCTAAGATATCAGTCAGTGCTGTTAAGAATAAGTTACCAAAATTGTGTCCTGCGATATCGCCTTTCGAAAATCGATAATTAAACAAGGCACGCATGAGTGTTGCGCCGTTTTCGTCAGCAAGTGCAAGGAGTGCCTGACGTGCGTCTCCAAGTGGCAAAAACCCATAACCATCTCTAAGACGTCCTGTTGAACCACCGTCATCTGCAACTGAAACAACTGCTTTCAGTGAAACAGACGGAATGTGCTTAAGTCCTGACAAAACAACAAATGTACCGGTTCCTCCACCAATGGTTACAACTTTTTTTTGTTGAGATTCTCCCATAGATAACGCGGACTATTGGGCACCGTATACCCCTTTCAATAACTGCTCGTCTTTACCGCTATTTTGTAACAACTGTTTATTTTTTTCTTCAAAGTATTTCAATGCTTTAGTTCCCACTTCGTCTTGCACTGTACCTGCATAGAACTCATTAAATGCCGCTATATCCTTAATAAAACAATATCCTCCTGCACCTCTCCCACCCTCAAAGTTCACACCGAGATGGTTCGGTCCAATACGTGGATCGGCGCCGAACGCTTCGCGGACTTTCTCGTAATCGGCACCAATAGAATTCGAAACATCGAAGAGCATGTTCGCAAAGACAACTTTCATTGCAAGAAAAATATTTCCTGCATACTTAATAAGTTCACTTTCTCTAGAAGAAACAATTGTATTGAAAGGAGCTTTGGGAAATGTTTTCAATACAATCTCTGCTGCATCTTGGTGTTGCGGCGTATCCTTTGGAATACCGATAATATTTCTGTCAGGATTCTTTACGTCCTCGTTCGCTGAACGCGCTCTCAAAAACTCTGGAGATTGCAAAACTATCCTATCTGGATACATTGCCTGAATTTTCTCAGTGTACCCAGGGAGCAAGGTTGATTTCAATACTGCTATTTTCCCTGCACCAACTAATCCAACAACTTCCTCAATAATGGAAGCATCAAAACCATCTGGAGTTGTAGGAGTTGGAACCGCAATGAGCACAATGTCGCAGAGTGCAATGGCGTCTTTATTTTGTATATATGGCTCTTCCTTAGAGTAACGAACAATCTCGTACCCACGTGCTTCATAATCGTCGGCATATGCTTTCCCGATAAAGCCCTGTCCAATAAAGCCAATCTTCATAGTGCGTATGATACTAAAAGAAACGCGTTTATGCGATTCTTTAAGTAATACACTTCGTGAGTGCCTCTTGGTAACAGGAAAGATATTTTTCAAGTCGTTGAGTGTGGTTGAGTGCCTCTTGCTTGGCACGTACTCCTAGGGCATTAAGTAGATTGTTATCGAGCACGAGTCGCTCAATACCACGCTGAATTGACTGAACGGTGCCATCAACTACAAGCACCGAATCCTCATCCTTAATGATGTCTTGCACGATACCGACATCAGTCGCAACAATTGCCAACCCAGAAAGTGCCGCCTCAATAATTGCAACACCGTATCCTTCATAACGAGAAGCGTGCACAAAAACATCTGCTTCGGCGTAATATGGGGTTGGATCCTGCCAACCTACAAAGTGGACTCGACTTCCTACACCTTTTTGAATTACCATTTTCTCGAGTTTCAACCGTTCAGGACCATCACCAACGATTGTAAGTATAGTATTTGGAATCTTTGAAACGGCATCAATAATCAGATTAATTCGCTTTTCTCGTGTAAGTCGCGATACTGCTACAAGACGAATCGCTCGTGTAATTCGAGGGTTCTTGGCAGGAGCGGTTACCTCACGTGAGACAAATAGAGGAAGCACGGTGCTTGATACCTGTGTAACTTTTCGCACACTCTTCTGTATTCTCAAAGAAACGACTCGGATACAGCTCGCATTTCTTAAGACATACCAGGCAATACACACTTCTAAAAGTCTCTGGAATGATTCACATATAAAGCCGAGCGAGAAACAGTCAGTATGGAGTTGTATCTGAATTGGTATATCTTTTTTACGAGCAAAATTAAGACCAAGTAATCCAATAAAAAACGGATCTTGTGTCGAGACAATATCTATCTCGGTGCCTAGTAAGGAACCTAATAATGTACGAGCTTTAAAAAATGTAGAAACTTTACCTTTTCCCCCAGCGGTAACAACTCGAACATTGGGTGCTAATTGTAATTCCCTTTCTTCACCTCTATGAACAACGACGATCAGAAGATTTTCAAAAAGAGTTCCGTATAGAATCATTCTCTCTGCTACCGAGGATCCTACTTCAAAAATTCGAGCATCCCCAGAAAGCATTAATACGCTCAACGGCTTCTTGGAAGTAGTTTGCGGTACATCACTCGAAGTAGATGATTCCATGTTCATACTATTATTTCATTTTCTATTACGTGTTTTCAATGCGACTTTTTCAGATTTTAAAAGTTTTGCAACCTCCTCAATCATTCGCTCGTTTGAGAACTGCTTCACTCGACGCTTCGCAGATGCAACGATTGAAGCGCGGAGCGTTGCGTCCGACAGAAGAGCTCGAGTGTGTTGCAAAATCCCTTTTGTGTCATTTGGTTGCACTAAATATCCGTTTTTCGCATGCTCAATAATTTCAACGTTACCACCAACTTTAGTGGTAATCGTCGGAACACCTACTGCAAGCGCTTCTAATATGAGGTGTGAGAATCCTTCGTAGGAGGTGTTCAAAATGAACACATCAGATGCACGTAAATAACGAATCAGGATATCTCTTTCAAGCGCACCCGTGAAAATTACGTCCTCCGCAACTCCTTTTTCTTCCGCAAGTCGCTCGAGCGCTTCACTGTCTGGTCCTGAACCAATGATTAAAAGTTTTACACCAGGAAATGTCTTCTGGAGTTCTGGAAGTAATGCAATGAGCGTATCGAAACCCTTCCATGGAACTAATCGTCCAATCGAAACAATCAATTTTCCGTGGAACTTTATGAGTCCACGAAGTACCGGCTTGTTACCGACATCTCCAAGAGACTCTATTCCGTTATATATGACGCTCACCTTCTTGTTTGGAATCCCCCACATCACAACAATTTTTCCAAGATACTTTGATGGAACAACAACCCTTAAGGCTCGTTTTGCAACCCACCGTTCTATCCAGCGAAGTGCCTTTGGAAATAAGGTGAGTGTTGCGTGTTGAAATGATTCGAGCGTGTCCGTATATCCGAATCGTTGTCGTGACTGTTCCCATGCATAGTCCCCTACCACTTTCAGCACAAATTTCTTTCTCGTAAGAAATGAAGCGAGCGTAACTGGTACGCCTACAGAAATTGGATCTTGTGCGTACACCAAATCAACATTCCTGCTTTCCCGAATGATTAAAAAAAAGTATGCGACATGACGTATAAATTTTGGAAGTTTTTTTACCTTGGAGAACGGTAATACACTTACTTCGAAACCAAGAGCTGGAAGTGCATTTTCGAGTTTCTTTGTATAGGTTGCAGGGCCTCCAATTTCTGGAGGATACACTCCTGTCGCAATCAAGATTCGCATAGTGGCAGTATAGCAAGTGTCGCTCAGATGATGTGAGAAGCAAAATTTCTAGAAAAGGGCTTTAAAGATGGATAATTCAATCGCTCTTGCAATTTTGTCCCAATCATACTTCTCTACGGCAATTTTGTTCGCGTGTGATACAACCTCCTGTACGCGACTTTCGTTTTGCATAATATCCAATACGGCATCGCGAACATCATGAGCTGAATCCTTCTCAACTGCCCAACCAGTTGTTTGTTCGTCAGGATTCCTCTTAGCATCAAACAGAAAATCTGAAATACCCCCCTCTTGTGTTGCAATCACTGGAATGCCAGCAACAAACGCTTCTACAAATGAGTTCCCCATCCCCTCTGAACGCGATGGGCGTATAAAAATGTCGGATGCTTTAAGAAAACGAGGAATATCCTTATGCGACGCTTGTCCTCTAAATTGGACACGGTCTGGAACCCTAAGCTCATGAGCTAATGTTTTGAGCTTCTCTTCATCGGGACCAATACCAAAAACAATAAATTTCACTTCGAAAGGAAGGTGTGGGAGTGCTTGGATCACCGTATCGATACCGTTCTTATGTACCAAGCGTGATGTGGTTATCAGAAACACGTCACCATCTTTTTTCCCTAACTCTTTTTTTGTCTTATCAATTTCTTCCAATGAAAATATTTGAGAGAAATGTCTAATATCTACCGCGTTTGGAATCACAACTGGTTCACCTCTATACCCCATTCGTTTTGCCCATGTTCCTAAAAAAGTAGATATAACCTGAATAGTGTCTGCGCGCGTAAATGCACGTTTGAACATCGGCCACACCGGTCTTGCTAATCGTTCTATATATTCCGGTGGATCACCTTCTTGAAGTGTGAGGGCGTACTTAATTCTCGGTACAAGTAGTGTAAAAATTCCTGCCGCTATTCCTGTCGCGTGAGCCATCATCGCCCACAATGCGTCGTAGTGATACTTAGAATGGAGTCGCAATGCATAAAAAGGAGCCCATACTTGATACAAAAACTTATTGAGAGCAAGTGGGAACTTTTTTAAATCCGCCATCGTTGGCTCTTTCCCCGTAAACCCAATTCGATGGACGAGTACGTTTCCGACTTTCTCAACTTTTGGAAGTGCTGAATCGAATCGGAGTGTCACCATGTGAAACTCAATTTCATCTGGCCTAATACGGTCAGTAATTTCTTTTATCGCAACCTCGGCGCCACCTATATATTTTGGATAGTATGCGAGAGAAAAAATGAGAACTCGTTTCATTTCATTTCTGTTACTTCATGAATGTACTCTGCCACGCCCTTAGTTGGATTCCATCCCAGTGCCTGAGCCTTAGAAATATCGATGGCCGAACTTTCACGATTTCCTGCACGCTCAGGGAGCATTGTAATGGTGTCGCCAAACATCTTCGCAATCTCTAAAATAGAGTATTGCTTGGTATCACCAAGTCCGTAATTGTCGCCCTCACCTTTTTCACCCACCAATACCAAACCAGCAACGATATCACCGACGTAGGTAAAATTACGCCTCTGTGTTCCTGGCGTTACAACGCCAAGCACTTCTCCTTTCAAATGCTTCTGTCTAAATATTTCAATGAGTGTACCGTATGCACCAGATCTTTCACGAGGACCATAAACATTATAAAAATAAGTCACCGCAAAAGGGAGTCCATACCACTCTCCATAGTTTTTGACGAGCTCAGTGTTAGCGGCTTTCGTCCACGCATAAGGAGTTGCGGTACGACTTAATCCGCCATCACCAAACTTTGTTGATGAACCTGCATACACTAATTTACATTTTCGCGCTCTCCAAAATTCCAAAACCCCAAGCGTACCTATAGTATTCAAATCGAATACTAGTGACGGTTCGGTGAGACTAATTTCAACACGCGAATACTCACCCAAGTGATATATCAAATCAATTGATTCTGGTACTAATTTTTCTACGTCTTTAGTGTGTCCTTCACGATACTCAACGCCGAGCACATGATTATCACGTGAACCTGCAAAATAATTATCGAGAGAAATTACCGTATGACCCTCAGCAACTAAACGCCCACAAAGATGCGAACCAACAAAACCGGCTCCGCCGGTTACTAATACCGTTTGTTTTTGTGTAGCTGGATGCATGTCTTTAATCAGAATCTTCCTCAATTATTCTATATCCTGTTGCACTACCTCTCTTGGGCGGTAAAAGTAACACTCCTGCGATCCCAAGAATTATAACCGCCAGAAGACCAATAAACCATGCATCCATTTTAAAAGCGAGTAATGGCTCTGTAGATGTTGCAATAGCAGCACCGACCGCCGCGAGATTGCCGCTCCCTTCTTTTGCAAGAGCACGAGAAGTAATAAGAGTTGTTCTATCCTGCGTATCACTACCAAGCGGTAAACGACTCTGAACTAAATCTTGCCCGTACTTTACTGCGAGCATCCCATTTGGAAACAATAATGAAACAGCGCCTGGACTTGTCGGCACTATACCCGTGGCGGTGTTAGATATTGTTACTTTTTCTTTAGGAAAAATTATAGTGTGCTGAGGAAACTGAAAAATTTTTCCGTCAGCGCTTATTTGCCACATTCCAAGATCTAGCTCTAGTGACGAACGGTTCGTTATCTCGATCACCTCTTCGGTTACACGAGAAATAGTAATATCGGCAGGCACGACGGTGACAACGAGTCGTGAGGTGGCACTAAAATAAGATGAAGATGCGTCTACAACAACAGCATATTTCCCAGGGTACGGATACACATACAGTACTGACAAACCTTCTTTACGATCTCCGTTTCCAAAGTTCCATACCACACGAGCACTCTCAAGTCGCTCACCAGTGATACCTGTAACACGTGCATCAAATACCGTAGTCGCACCGGCAATCACTGTTCGAGATTGCCCAGCATTCACTTTTATTTGCGGCTCTACAGGGTACGACATATTACTCACTGCTTGCTGTTCTGTGCTTTCAGTACTCGGCGGAGGAGAAGTTGGGCTCGTAGTATCAACATAGTTGTTCCCATTGCCTGGTGTGGGAGCAAAAGAAATAAAAGACGCTCCACTCTTTTGTAATGAGTTTCCATCTCCTGACGCTCCCCATGTAGGTGAGTACGTCACCGTATCAACATCCATCAGTGCGTCGTTTCTTAATGTTAACGTCTCACCATTGGTGTTATTAAGTCCTCCAGAAAATGCAGTGTCAAACAATTGACCTGCATACGATGGCCAATCGGTTAAAAACTTCTGTGGATTGTCCGCAATAATCGCGTACGAATTACTCCTCAAAACATTCCCTCCTGAATATGCAGTTAAACCGTGATTGGTTCCTCCTTCAAATAATTTCCACTTTGATATGTCGGTGTCTTGGCCACTATTGTATATTTCAATCCATTCACGCCCATCATCCCCTCCTGATGGGTCATACATTATTTCTGTAATGGAAATTCCTGCGTACGCGTATGCGGGTATGGCAAATAAAAATATGAGTAAAGTTTTATGCAGCAAGTGGCTCCACATACAACATCGCTTTAAGATCTTCTTCAGAAAGCTCTTTTTTCGCCTGCGTTGGCTCCTCTTTTTTTTCTGATGTTTTCTTTCCTGCAGACGTTGGGGTTGTTGGCGTTTTTTTATCATCCGCTTTAGCATCTGCTGGTGTGGCACCAGAAGCCCGTTTCGCAAATATTGAACGAAAGGCACCAGAAAATCCGTCACTTCCCTTGTCTGATTCTTTATCTTTTTCTTCAGGTTTTTCTTTAAATAATTTGTCTACTTCCAAACGTGAGGTGGTGTACTTGCCAAGCGAATACACTTGCAGGTCTTGATATGAAACACCACTCCTCTCTGGTTTTGGAAGTGTGTTTCCAAAAAATGGACGTGCACGAACAGAGTCAATAGTAAGAATCACAGCAATCTCGCCTTGCTTGAGAGTCGATAATTCATCGGGGGAGATGTACGGATAAAAAACCTGTTCGAGAAGCGAATAGTCGAATGAATGAGAAGCAAATGCAATCACTGTGCCGGAGCGCTTCAGCGACTGCTCACGAATTGGCATATCATCCTCATTTTCGGCAGTAGTTGCCATTACACACGCCACACTTCTCTCAGGCAATACAGTATCAATATCTTCAGGTGCTAAATATTTCACTGAGTCATGCAAATAAAGCGCAATATCTTCACCAAGTGTTCCTCGAGCCCTCGATGCATGAGTGAAAAGTCGCACAATCGGCGTAATGCGAGTTGGAAACATTCGTATGCGCGAAAGATCTACAATAACCAAAGCGCCCTGCTCACCTTGCGCTAACGAAAATTTTGAAGTTCTTTGACCTACAAGATTGCGAACGAGTGTGTCTTTCGCAATATAACGACCATGCTCAATTACAAGTGCCACTGAATCAGACTCTGATGTGGCAAGTGAATCAAAACGTTTTCGCTCAGGTGTGTCGACACCAAGTATCTTCTCTCGTTTTTTTGGGTCAGATACTAAGTCATATAACAACAATACAGAAGTATCTTGGTGCTCAAGAATAAACTTTGAAACGAAATGCGTGAGTTCGCTTGGAGAAATACGGTACAGGCTTGCGATGGCTTCTGACAACGCAGAAACACTTTTAGAACCGAGCGTGCGAAACTCATCCACTGCATTCCACGAAAATGGGTGTTCCCCATCAGATGGATCTATAAACACAAGCCTATCGCGAGCATCTTCTCCTAAGCGTTCGGCCAGAAGCGGCGCAAGACCGCCGGACGCATCAAGTACAACGACACTCATACCGCGCTCGATATCTTGAAGCGCCATTTTCATCAATATCTCAGCCCTGCCTGTTTTTGATTTTCCTATTACTGAAACGTGCTCTAGCCTGTCTCCGTCTTTAATACCAAAAGGCACAACGCCTGTTTTAAAGGCTGTTTGAGCGATATATGTCACCTTACTTCCCCAATCCATTTTGTTAGTGTATAAGTTTTACCGCAGAGGGTCTAGGACGCTCTGTTCCTTACTCTAGTAATCAACATCCACCGAAACCACATATACGAACAAGATACAGATACAACGCCTCTACAATCGCAGCGTCACAAGGTCTAGTATAAAAATGCTATAGCATTTTTATACTAGACCGTTCGTATCTACTAAGTAACTATCTACCAAGCGGTAGGTTAAAAGTTTTTCGAAGCTCAGTATCGTTCTCAATTTTATCTACTATCATATACACCACCTGCTTCCCTACCTGTAAATCAAGTTTCAGAATCGTAATAAAATCTTCGCAGTCGTACGGGTACACCCACACACTGTCCTGCAGTCGTACAAACCCAGTTGTTATGAGCGATGTTCTAATTTTATTTCGTGAATTTTTATACTTCTCTCCAATATCAAAAATGAGCACGCGCCACTTCCCATCCCATTTCTTTGGCTTCTTCGGGAGCGCTTTTCCAGCTTCCATTCGTGCTGCAAATAGTTGTCCTTTCTTGGTAAGTTGAGCAAACTTCTTTCCATCTTTCTTTACCAGCTCCACGTACCCTCCATCAAGCAATTTGGAAAACGATGATTTAACCTGAAACTTTCTCTGCTTTACAAACTTCATTTTCCCAAGAGCACCGATTACATTTGGCGCAACAAGTGCCAACGACAAGAGTCCTGCCGTCGCTATAACATCAATAACCGCCTTATTGATTTTCGTCTTTCTCACTTCCTTTCTTACCTTCTTCTCCATTTCCCCCATACACTTTTACTTAGTTTATAATTTTTTCGTGAGTTTTTTCTTTACAATCTACTAGTGCTATTTATATCCTTTTTCGCTTTCGTATATCTACATCCAAAGTTTTTATACGGTCTAGTATAATTATGCTATAGCATAATTATACTAGACCGTAAGATTCCAAGATTTCTAATCTATTGCTCGATTTTTCCTTGATTTTAGATATGTCCAAATAATAATTCCAAAACTTATCAGCGCAAAAAATCCTCCCGCAAACCACGCCCTATACTCAAGATTAATGTAAAAACCAAGGAAGTTAAAGAAGTAGCCATCCAGAAACTCATGTACAAGTGGTGGCATCACGAGGAATGCAAAGGAGAACGGGAGCCAAAAATAAATAAACTTGAGCCACGCTCTTACTACGGCATGGGAGTGAGCGAAGTATTTATCAAACAACATTGGCAGTAACTTCCCAACAATAATCCCCACACTCACCATGACAAAAAAACTGCTCATCATCCACGCGGCATCTATTTTTTCAAATGAATACAAGGAAAACAATCCGCCACTAGACTCAGGCGCCAGAGTAATCACCAGTGCTGAAAGAGGAATCCACCATAGTGCAAACTTAAGCCAGGATTTGAAAATTGTGGAAGATACAAAGATTAGGAGAATTGCGAGAGGTAGAGTGACGAGAGAATAAAGATATGTAGGTTTTATAAAATATGGAAATATCTGATGCAACCACGATCCATAACAAATACCACTGGAATCAATACACCATGATGCAAAATATCTCAGGAAAACAAAAAACGCGACTGCGAATAAGAGAATGAAGTATTTTATTTTCATAGCTTTTTCAACAATCAAAATAAAGAATGCAACATCTTAAACGAGCTCCACAAACCATTGTATACCTCTCGAATAAAGTGAAGGAACCCCCTCTGTTGAGAAACAGCACTGAAAGCTGAAGCTGTCTGCGTGGTAACGGGAGTTTTTTGAATAGATGTTTTTTCTGGCTTCTTAATTGGTGTCTCTATACTCTTTGTTGGTAGAGCCTGAAAAGTTTCTGTCGGTGTAGCTGTTGCATGAGCTTGCGTTGAAGTAGATTCATAAAAAACAGCGATTGTGCTCGTGCCAGCAACAATACCTATAGGGGTATTCCAAATCGGTCCTCCTCCAGTGGGTATGACAACATTCTCAACCGGACTTTCTTCAGTCACTTCAGGTTCTTCGTAGATTACAGTTTCCCCACTTAGTGGCTGAAGGGTGATGTCTGGAGTTCCGTCACCGTCTTCATCTACTGAAAGCTCCGAGGCAGTTTCAATACCATCTCCTATATTTAAAGCAGCAATCGTGTTTTCGGTTGTTGGTATGTTGGCAAGAGTGGTTTGCATGGTAACGCTACCCCCTTCCACCTCTTGAATATCGAGTGAGAAGGTTCCTACATCAAGTCCATTTAATACAAGTCGATACTCTGGACCTTGCGGAGCAATGATGTACTGCACATCTCCAAATTCTCCATATTCAACATCGGGAATTTCTTGGTCAAATGAGCCATCTTCATTTTGCCCAACATGATTCCCCGATGAATCATAAAGCTCGAGGGTGAGCGGAGAGTGGAGGAAGAAGCGGAGTTTTTTTATTGGCTCTGCGGGAGCGGGCTGTTCTGTTTGAACGTAATTAGTGAGTGTGTTTGTTGTGTCAAAAATGTTTTTAATAAACTGACGCAATTCAGGAACTTCTAGAATATTTCCGTGATTGCTATCGCTATCATTGTCTCTATTAAATTTAGATAAATTCACCCAATACCTCTTCACATTTTCGGTACTTGTACTCATCATGAGAGCACTCGAAATTGGCACGACATAGTCACCATCTTCAACAAAAAGTGGTCGGTAGGCTTGTACGGGTTTAAACGCAGTGAGAGCACTCGCTTGCGGTGCATCATAAAATTCAATACCAGCAACAGTATTGACTCCCCAGCCAGCAATTTGATACACGGTAATATTTGCTGGAGGAATCCATACATCGAGAGTTTCGTGGAGTGACTTGGCGTATTCAACAAGAGTTGAATTCAAAACATTCGCCCTACCAATTTGAGCTGGCAGAGGTTTTTCTCTACCTCCGTTTCGTGCAAGTAAAAAGTTCCCCAATTCGGTGTAGTTATCAATGATTGGCCCATACGCGGTCCGCTCTTTTTTAAAAGCCCTCTCACCATCAAAAATAACAATTGGGTGATTACTATCTTTCGTGTCATCAAAGTACTGCTCTGACGGAAGCAGGTGGTATCCCATGGGAGAATTCTCGGCAAATTCACGCGCAGTCGAAGCCTTCACTACGAATGGGAAAAAGCCCGGTATCCCCTCTCTGTATCCATAAAGTAGCGAGCCTATGCTTTGTGGTGCGCCACTTTGTGGAACACCTACAAAAATAACTTTATCTATTAATGATTGAGCTTCGTCATCGCCCAGCGCCATTAACAATGCCTTTGTTACAAGTCCTCCATTTGAATGTGCAACAATTGTTGCTTTCCCAGTCTTTGACTGTGATGCAAGACTACGAAGTGTTTGCATGATGTATGGACTTGTTGTCGGCGTGCCGTAGTAAATTTTTCCATCAACTTCGGCACCTTTTTGAATAATGTCATTGAGAGAAAGTCTCCAATCATAAGAAACAGGCTGCCAATCGGCAATAAGACCTGAGTTCTTCAGATCATTCATCTCCGTTATGAAAGATTGGTAATATTCTTTCCCACCTGCACTATTAAGAACATTTCCTTTCTTCACGTACACAGCCAGATTACTTACTCCATTTACATCTAATGACATTTTCTCTACATCATAATTACCTTCATAGTAGTCGGGCTCCCACAGCTTATTTTCAACACCGTCCTCATCTACATACAAACGACTTCCTTTTATTCCTGGAAGAAAAAGAACACTGGAACAGCATGGTGGTGGCCTATCACCAGCAAACTGAAACGTGAATGTGCTGTACGCTTTCGGCGCCACACCTTCAGTACCACCTGAGGCAAACCACTCTGCCTCGCTCAGGTAATCAGAAGATGAATTTTTCGGATCTTTCTCAACGAGAAGGAGTGTGTACACACTAGGCTGTGTCGATGTTGCAGGTAACCCCGGCATACTAAAATATTTTCCAAACTCATTACTTTCTTCACTCCATACTTGATATGTACCCGTATAGTTTTCTCCTTCAACCAAAGGGCCATTTTCAACCGCACCAAACTCTCCTCGAAAAAGCATGAATAATGCGCGATTGTTCGGAACAGCGTTTGGCCAACTAAACTTTAAATTCCAGTACTGATCTAAATTTGAGATAGAAGTATCAGGTGGTGGCAAATCGTCTCGATACAGTGTGTCTCCAGCAAGAATCGTTTTACCCCGATAGGTCACTGACTCTACTGCGCCTGTGAGAAGTACAGGCTCGTCTTCAGAATTGTAATAAAACGTTAGTGTTGAATAGTTGTTAGGTTCAACACCCAGTGTTCCGTCAGAAGCTATCCACTCTAACAAACCAGATAGATTGTCCGTATCAGCAAGTAGCGCTGTGTATATACCTGCTTCTGTTGAAAAGTCCCCAAGCGAAGGTATGTAAAAGGTTTTGGAAACAGTAGTTTCCTCGGCTGGCCACTGCTGATTTGTCGCGAAGTAGTTGGTTCCTTCGATAAGTTCTCCGCCATCAACACTACCCGGTACACCACGAAAAACCACTAAACGAGCTCTAGAATTTGGTACAAACTCAGGCCACGCAAAATGAAAACTCCATACCTGTTCAGTGTCAGACAAAGATGAGCGATTAACTATATCGTCGTTTTGAATAACTCTTCTTCCTGTTGAAATATCTATGAGTGCTCTAACGTCAGATGCAAAGCAAGAAGTTGGCAATAAGAAAACACAGAACGCAAAACAAGACGCTACAAATGGCGCCAGCAACCGCATTACTCTTTAATTTTCCCTCTTCTAAGAGATTTGTGTGGAGTTTTCCACAACAGTCCGTCTGTTCAATTTCCTGATCTATTTAGAAAAAACTCAATTTTACTCGGTCTAGTATAATTATGCTATAGCATAATTATACTAGACCGGACCTACTACCTACTACCTACTACCTACTACCTACTACCTACTACCTACTACCTACTACCTACTACCTAGCACCTAGCACCTAGCACCTAGCACCTAGCACCTAGCACCTAGCACCTAGCACCTAGCACCTAGCACCTAGCATTATTCTATAGGGAGCCAAGATGAGCGTCGTCGCTCCATACCAGTAATCGCCACACATCGTTACGCAACACGCACCGTGTAATTCCGGTGTTACTCGGATACAGAAACTTCTGAAAATTATGAAAAGTTCTTGCTTGCACTTCCTCTCCTTCCATCATTGTTGCCATAATCATATGAAGAAACGTCCCGTGTGTTACCGCTACAATATTTTTTTCTTCACGCTCTTTTAGAAATGTGAGCAATTCAAGCGCTCTCTTTTTTATATCAAAGAAGTTTTCTTCATCAGAATGCCGGCGTTCAGTATTTTCAAAATCAGCAACCGTTTGTGTAAAAATTTCCACTGCCTCTGGATCTGCATGAGGTCGGCCATGTATTGCTGAAGGTCTCAACATTTCATGAAGTAACGGAGACTCAACTAACGGACGAGACGATGCCTCTGCAATCATGCCCGACGTTTGAAGTGCTCGTTTCATCTGACTTGAAATCACCACATCCACGGAGATTGTTTTAAATCTTTCTGCCACAAGCATTGCTTGCTTTAGACCTTTTTCTGAAAGCGGTGTATCAGAGAATTGATAGGTTCTTGCTTCGTTTAATGGGGTTGCACCGTGGCGAACAAAGTAAATTGTTTTTTGTATATTATCCATTACTGAAAAGATTGTACCAGTTCAGTGTATTTATTTGCAGGATCCCAGAATATCCACGATGTAAGACCTGCGTCATTTGTTCCTTTAATCTGAGCGCGAATATCTGCCGGCGTGTAGTCTTTTCCATAATCGAAGTTTTGAAGCCATGGGCGGATTTTTGACGACTTATAAACTTCTTTTGTATAGCGTCCTGAAAAAACTTCTTTTGTGGTTGTGGCTTGTCCATTTTGTGCAGGAATAACTTTCTGTTCCATGATTGGTTTTCCTGAGAGTGTTTGTACAAGCGTAGAGTTAGCAATAGTACGATCAACCGCTGCCTTAAGAACGTAATGAATCAATTCATACTGATACAAGTTGGGGTCACTGTAGTTATTGAAACCCTTTGGATAGTGAGACGGATATACCATTGGCATAATGTAATCAAAATACGGCAAAGCGCGTTCTAGTTGCTGACCGATGTTTAAGTCATCGGAATTCGTGGTTACCATTCCGAAAAGGTCGGCAGACATAACCGCCCCTGTTGGGGCAACGTGTGCATGCAGGTATTTCCAAAATTCTTCAACTGATTGTGGCTTGTTTGAACTCTTATACACCGCATCAGACATGGGACCGTCTGATGGATAACGAATGTAATCATAATTCAATTCATCGAAACCGATTACTTCGTGTGCTTCCTTTGAAAGTTCAACGACATAATCCCAATACCCTTTCGACGAAACATCAATAAAAGCTAATCCTTTGTGGTCTTTCCATGGTGTACCAGGGCGCGACTTACTCTGCACCGCTTCTGCTGGATGAAGACTTGTATAGTACGGATCTTGGAATACGGTAATGCGAGCGATCGTATAAATATTTTTTTCGTGAAGCATTTTCACAAACTCTTTCATATCGTGTGCGCCACATTTGTCAGACACAGAGTCCTTGAGAATTGGATTTTCAGTTGTGAACCCAAGGCGTCCTGTGTAATCTTTGATATCAATCACCACGGCGTTCAGCGGTGTTTCATCTATCATCTTTACCAATTTGTCACGAAAACTTGGCGTACCAACAACACACTGACTCATGTAAATACCCCTCAAAGGTTCTGGGGTAGGAATGTGACCTACATTTGATTTTGGTTTGAAAATTTCTACTGGATTCTTTTTCTCCTCTACAACATTGTCACCCACTGCAACTTTTACTTCGTTAGGTACAAATGCAAAAACAGCGCCAGCGCTGAGTAGGAGTGCCCCCACTGCAAAGTGCGGTTTAAACTTTTTGAGAAGATGTGTGTGACGCGAGTGGTGCGCCGTTTTCTGTGTAGGCATCAGTTTTATGCTCTCCTGACATTGCACGTAGAAGCCACATGCGCTCTTGTCGTACTAAAAAGCCAAATGCCATAAGCAAAAGACCTAATAGAACTGCAAGTGCCATTTTGAAAAACGTAGGAAATCCTGTAAACGGTAAGAAAGCGGTAAGAAATCCTGCGACAATTATTACTGAACCTTTAGACATGTAGCAAAGTGTATCAGGATGACAGGACGACAACAAACTCTCCCCTGTCTGAGATATCCCCCGTCTCCATTCTTTTCTGAACTTCAGCCACTGTACCAACCGCTACGTGCTCATACATTTTAGTTAGTTCGTGAGCCACTATGATGTGCCTGTCTGGAACGCGGACTAAAAGCTCCTCCAAGAGTTTATGAATCCTGTGTGGAGACTCGTACAACACTGAGGCGCGCTTTAAGGTCACAATTTCATCAAGTGCTTTTTGTCTGCCTTTTTTGTGGGGCAAAAAACCAATAAACACAAAGTCATCCGCCGGTATCCCCGCAACGGAGAGTACCGCCGTCACGGCAGAAGCACCCGGAATAGGAACAACTGACTTTTCGCCACAACGCTCTCGAACAAGTCTTACAATCAAATGTCCTGGGTCTGAAATCCCTGGAGTTCCTGCGTCTGTAATAAGGGCAATATCTTGCCCCTCCTCAACCATTTCAACTACTTTGTCGAATTCTCGACGTGTAGAACGAGCGTGAAGAGAAAACATTGGAACATCAATATCATATCGAGTGAGAAGTTTTTTTGAAACGCGTGTGTCCTCGGCAACGACCCTGTCTACTTTTTTCAATGTTGAAAGAGCTCGGAGTGTTATGTCTTCGAGATTTCCTATAGGAGTTGCAACAACATACAGAATTCCTGCCATAGCTCTACGGTATCACAACGGTACTTATTGAATTACTACCTCCTTTCAAACGGCCTGACTTTTGCATCAACTATCTTTTTAGTGAGATCCCAAAAAAATCTACCAAGTGGCCCTCGAACTAATAATGCTCGCTCATTTTTACGCTCAATATTTTCAGACATTGAGTAGAATTTACTCTTTTGAAACTCAATGTCAACTCAACAGGAGTAGATCGGCAACTTTATAAATATCCCCTGCTCCCATTGTCATGAGGATCGAGTCGCTTGAAGAAACTGAGCGTAGATATACCTCCACTTCATCAAGCGATTTAAATGCTTTAGAATTTTTCCCGAGAGCGCTCAATTTTTCTGCCAAAACTTCACTCGTTACTCCTTCTATAGGTTCTTCACGTGCCGGGTAAATAGGAGCGAATATCACTTCGTCTGCATCTGAAAACGCATTCACAAAACCATCCATCAAATCGCGCGTACGCGAATATAAATGAGGATGAAATGCAACAACTATTTTCTTGTTCGGATATTTTGCACGGGCAGCTTCAAGCGTTGCTTCGATAGCACTTGGGTGGTGTGCGTAGTCATCAATAACTATTGCTCCTTCCTTAGTCTCCCCTTTTATCTCAAACCTTCGCCACGTACCAGTAAACTCAGAGATACTACGATTAATCGTAGTATCTGAAATGTCTGGAAATAATATTTTTACGGCAGACTTTGCGGCACGTGCATTCATTCGATTGAATTCTCCTATGAGCTGAAGCTCTGGAACTGATTCCTCTACATACGAAACTACTTTCGCTTTTGTACGCGAAATTATTGATACGATATTTTTACTTCCTATGTCAGTCACAAGCGCTCCGTCCTCAGGAAGTTTTTCTGCAGACTTTGCGAATGTTTCTACTTCTGCTTCAAGTGTTGGAAACCAATCAGTGTGATCCCACTCAATATTGGTGATTACTAAAACTGTTGGAGAAAGTTTTAAAAGATGGTCTTTGTATTCACACGCCTCAACAACGAAAATATCACTCTCTCCTGAAATAAAGTTACTCCCAAACTCAGGAACAATAGAGCCCACGATGGCGGTCGGACTCTTACCTCCGTCTTTTAAAATCTTTGCAATAAGTGCAGTGGTTGTGGTTTTGCCATGTGTTCCTGTTATGGCGATTGTGCGCTTACCTTTTGAAACTTCACCAAGGGCTTCAAAATACGAAAGCTCTCGTATTCCTAACTCTTTTGCACGTATGCGCTCAACATTGTCTTCCCATACCGCATCTGAATACACAACCACATCAGTGTCTTGCGGAACGTTATCAGAGGATTGACCTATATGCACCTGAACTCCTTTTCTCTCCAGAAGTTCAGTTGTAGGAGAGACTTCTCTATCGGAGCCAGTAACTGAAAAACCATTATGAACATAGAGCTGTGTCAAAGCACTCATGCCAATACCGCCAATTCCTATCATGTGCACTTTCATATATTGCAGGCTACCTCTCAAATACAAACGTAGCAAATTAAACTCTGCTAAACTTTGAACCTAAAAAATTATCGAGCAGCTGGTAACACTGTTTTTGCATAATTGGTTCTAACTCTTCCGAACGTTTTATTAAATCATCTTTACTCTCAGTCATTCCGTCACGCGACCATTCACTATCAGCATCTGCAATAATTTTCAAAAGTGCGGGAGTAATTTCGAAATGAAACTGAACACCATACACAGTACCTAATGAAAATGCCTGATTTTTACACTTCGATCCTTTCGTTAAAAGTGTTGCCCCTTCTGGCACATCAAACGTGTCGCCATGCCACTGCAAAACCTCAAACTCTTTAGGAAAATTTTTAAATAGAGCACTTCCTTCACCTTCTTCAGTAAGAACGACGTTGCAATATCCTACTTCTTTTATATGGGTGTTTTTTACTGTATACGGGTACACCTTGGCACCAAGAGCATGGGCTATTAACTGAGCGCCGAGGCAAATCCCAAGAATAGGAAGTGTATTTTGATATTTCCTTATCACTTCTAACTCGTCTTCTTTAGAAGGAAAATCCTCATAAGCTCCCATAGGGCCACCTAAAACTATTAACCCATCGTACATTGATACGTCCGGCAAAACATACGGCTTCCACAATTGAATAACGTCGAGTGTTATACCTCTTTCAGAAGCGTATTGTGAAATTCTACTCGAGTGTTCACGTTCTATATGTTGAAACACGAGTAATTTTCCCATACGTCTACAGTTTTTCTACAATCTTTAAAAACATGTCTCCTCTGTCAAACTCATTCTTAAACATGCCGAACGATGCGAAGGCAGGACTAAACAAAATTAAATCTCCTTTCGTTGCTGACTCATACGCATCACGAACCGCGTCTTCCAAGCGGTCGTACACGGGCGCATTTCCAAATTGTTTTTTATCTAACTCCAAAAACTTTTGCGTTCCTGTACCCGCTAAA
>SCVI01000105.1 GCA_004296925.1 Patescibacteria group bacterium
CAAGCGCGGCCTTGCGGTTGAGGTCGTTGTGCGTATCGGCGCGGGTCATGTCCATGGCGGGCGCCTTAGGGGTAAAGCAGGGTGCTGGTCCAGCCACCTGCGCCATCGCTGACGAAGCGGCGGCGTTCGTGCAGACGATAGTCGCGGTCCTGCCAGAACTCGATGGCCACAGGCGTCACGCGATAGCCTGACCAGTGCGCGGGACGCGGCACGTTGCCGTCGGGGTATTGCTCGCGCAGCGCTGCCACGCGATCAAGATAGGCCTGCCGGTCAGGCAGAGGGCGGGACTGGTCAGACGCTGCCGAACCCAGCCGCGATTCGGGATGGCGGCTGGCGAAGTAGGCGTCGGCTTCTTCCGGTGTGACCTCGGCAATCGCACCTTCGATGCGGATCTGGCGGCGGAGCGACTTCCAGTGGAACAGCAGCGCGACGTTGGGGTTCGCGGCCAGTTCCCCGCCCTTGCGGCTGTGGAAGTTGGTGTAGAACACGAAGCCGTCGGGGCCGTGGCCCTTAAGCAGCACCATGCGCACCGAAGGATGGCCATCGGGCGTCGCCGTTGCGAGCGCCATCGCGTTGGGATCGTTCGGTTCGCTCGCCTGCGCCTGCGCAAACCATGATTCGAAGATCGCGATAGGATCGGCGTGGGGAATCGCGTCGGAATTCTGTTCAGACTTCACGGGAGTTTCCTGAAAGGGTTTACGCTGTTTACACTGTCCAGAGAGAAACCGTCATGGGGCCTGACGGGCGTTGATTGACGCTCGTCGAGGTCCCCGCCTCGCGGGGACTCTGCGCAAATTCGGGCGCTTCTCCATGACCGGGATCAATTGCATGGGTCCGGCCTACTCTTCTCGCGCAATGTAGGAAAGCCAACCTTGCGGGCAGGCCCTGCGCGCCCTAGCTAGGATGCCATGGCAGATCCGTATTCGATCCTGGGAGTTCCGCGCAGCGCGAGCGAGAAGGACATCAAGTCCGCTTACCGCAAGCTGGCCAAGGAACTGCACCCGGATACCAACAAGGACAATCCCAAGGCCACGGAGCGCTTCTCCGAAGTCACCCGTGCCTATGACCTGCTGTCGGA
>SCVI01000048.1 GCA_004296925.1 Patescibacteria group bacterium
GCTCTTCCGATCTACACAAGGTTGATTTTGCGAACGGTGACCATATTTGAGTTTGTATGTTTTAGCACCAGCAGCGAGCGCGAGTAGTTGTGTGCCTAAACAAATTCCAAGAATAGGTTTTCCTATTTCGAACGCTTTCTTCACGCTCTGGATAGTTTTTCCGCACATCGTAGGATCTCCCGGCCCGTTTGAAAGAAAAAGTCCGTCATACTCATCGTTTGAAAAATCGTAATCCCATGGCACACGAACTACAGTGGTGGAATCTCTTGTGAGAGAGCGGACAATATTTTCTTTCATACCACAGTCCACCGCAATAATTTTCAATCGCCCCTTCCCGTAGGACTCCACCATTTTTGTACTCACCTCTGCAACAAGATTTCTTTCATTTGGATCTTCGAATTTTGTAATCTTATTTTCTTTAGTAAGAGCGCCGAGCATTACTCCTTTCTCGCGAAGTCTTTTTGTGAGTGCTCGCGTATCCACCCCAGAAATAGCAGGTATACCAGATGCTTTGAGCCACGCGCCAAGCGACTGCTTCGCGAATACACTTGAATACGTTTCGCTGTATTGGGACACCACCACACCAGAGAGATGTATTTTTTTAGATTCAAAAAATTCAGGGCTGGGTACCCCGTAATTCCCGATGAGCGGGTACGTAAGAACAAGAATTTGTCCTCTGTATGACGGATCGGTAAAACTTTCTACATAGCCAACCATCCCAGTGTTAAAAACAACTTCGCCGGTCATCGAAACATCTGCGCCAAATGATGTTCCTTCTATAACGGTGTTGTCTTCGAGTATTAATTTCATAGACAAAAAAAGCCCCCCAATGAATGGAGGGTGAAGGAGGAATTAATTTCCTTTTTTTGGACGGCGCGAAGTTTTGTGTAGACCTTCATGCTTAAATTATGAGTAGCTTACATGTTTAGCGAGTGGATGTAAAGAATCTGTCCACAGCACTAGCAACTTCCTCTGCATTTTCTGCATTCATTATTTCACCACGTAACTCTTGAGCGCCGTCAAAACCTGAAACATATGCCTTATAGTGTTTTTTCATAATAGCGAAACTCTTGTGTGGCAGTAATTCCTCATAGAGCCTTGTGTGCTCAACCATGACTCGTAAACGCTCTTCTATAGAGACTGCGTCTCTACCACTTCCAAAAAGCCAAGGGTTGCCGAAAATGGCGCGCCCCAGCATAACTCCGTCAGCTCCAGACTCTTTTGCTTTGAGCTTTGCATCATCAATACCCTTAGCGTCTCCGTTGCCCAAAATAAAGATATCAGGATTCAACGCATCTCGTAACTCCACCGCTTCTCGTACTTTCTCCCATTGCGCAGGAACTAAAGACATTTCCTTTCGTGTTCTGGCATGAATCGTAATTGCTGCCACGTCAGTATTCAACAAATATGGCAACCAGGAAGATAGTTCATCTTTGTTATATCCGATTCGTGTTTTTACTGACACGGGCAACCCTCCTGCTCCTGAAATTGCTGCGTTAATGACTTCTTGAGCAAGTTGAGGATTCTTTATCATTGCGGCACCGGCCTTTTGTTTTTCAATTGAGCGGTCGGGGCAGCCCATGTTTATATCGATTCCATCAAAACCCATTTCATTCGCAAGCTCTGCCGCCTTTCTCATGGACTCAGGATTCCCCGTAAAAAACTGCGCGATAATAGGACGCTCTTCCTCTTTGTAGATTAAATCTGCTAGTAGTTTTTTTCTTCCTACCTCAGGCGCAAACGCCAACCCATCTGCCGAAACAAACTCTGTCCACGTTACGTCGGGCTTTCCATATTTTGCTATAACTCTACGAAACGCAGGGTCAGTAACATCCGCAAGTGGTGCTAACACCAAAAATGGTTTCGTGAGGGTACCCCAAAATCCTTTATTCATACTCCGACGCACTATAGCAAAATCTGTCCCGAATTATGAACGAGGTGTGCACCCGCATCTATTGCAAATACTTTCCGAACAAGGACACGCAGAGTACGCACAGGGTCTGCAATGACAAAACCCACACATAGCTACTTTGTGCTCATAAGACATGGTTATTCTCCTTTAAACTTTACGTATACTTTGTCACCAAAACGGAAATCCACGTACTCAAAATTCTTATTGGTTTTAAAGCTTTGTGAAGCAAATACAGATGCAATGTTTTCGAGTGTTGCCTGTCTGTTTTCTGTAAATACAAAACGCAATTCCCCACCATTATCAAAGCGGAGCGTCATATCGTTGGTATTTTTATCAGCGGTCAGTGATGTAGGTGTCATTCGTATTGCAGTACTAATATCTCGTACTAACCCAAAAAGAGGGGTAAAGGTTCCACTAAGATATGTTTGCCCTACAGGTTCACCGCTTATGTGTCCGTAGAACCGAATATAATTATTTTGACTATCCGCTATTCCAAAAATAAACCCGTTTGCATCTAGTAGATAACAGTTTAGTTGCTCCGATTCAGGGATGACGTCGCCACACCACAGCGCAACCGGTTTTCGTTCAGTAACAACAACTTTTAGTGCGGTAAGACCATCTCTTTCTATTTCTACTGACTCCACTGGAGGTAGTTTTTTTAATATTGCGTTTTTAATATCAGTTTTTGGATATACAAAACTATTCGCACGTGGAATGAAATATGCATATGAACCCTTGAGCAACGCCTCAGTCTCATTTTTAACAGCATCTGTTGAAACGATTTGTGTTCCGGTTACCTCAACTTTTGAAATAATGACTTCTGACACATGGCTTCCATACCATATAAGTCCTATCGAGAGTGCTACCACAGAACTCCCTGCGGCGACTTTTACCCACATAAGTCTTCGTTTTCTGTCTTTCAGGCGAAGCTTTGGTTGACGTGGAGTGGTCATATTTATTTTATTGTACACCCACTAAAACTTCGTTAGAGAAATATGAAGCAGAGAAACATGGGGAAATCGCACTTTGTACGAGAGTACGAAGGGAAAAAAGTTCACTAAAGCACAAGGAGAAGTATCTTTCTGCAACCCTGTAAATCCTAGGTCTAGTATAATTATGCTATAGCATAATTATACTAGACCGTGCCGGAGCATCATTTTTGAAGGATTTTAATTTGAAACAGTGTGTAGCTATTAATGAAGCAACGTATAAAACACGCCCAACACGATAATTATTAGAATTGAAATTTTGAAAAACTACTTGAGAGGCGTCATCACTTCCTTACCCATGTACAACTGGAGTGCTTTTGGAATACGGACAGATCCATCGGCTTCTTGGTAATTTTCAAGAATTGCTGCAAGGGTGCGTCCCATAGCAACGAGTGTTGCGTCGTTCATGTGTACAAATTCAGAAGTACCGTCGTTTCGTTTAATTTTTGTACTGAGTCGTCTCGCCTGAAAACCTCCCATGTAATCTGAAGTATGTGTCTCTCTGTAGGTGCTCTGCCCTGGCATCCACGTATCCATGTCGAACTGTCTCTGATCCGGAAATCCCATATCTCCCGTACAAATAGAAACGACGCGGTATGGAAGTCCAAGTAAGTTTAATAGATGTTCTTGAATAGCAACAATGAAATCCTGTTCTACATATCCGTCTTCCGGTTTCACAAATGTTTCCATCTCTACTTTATCGAAGTGGTGCATACGAATAAGTCCGCGCGTGTCCTTGCCATATGAACCTGCTTCTCTTCGAAACGCTGGTGAGTATCCAACATATCGAATTGGAAATTGCTCCTCAGGAATTGTCTGATCCATATGCAATGGCCCAAGGGTATGTTCAGCACTTCCAATCAGTACCTCATCGTCTTTCTCGAAATAATAGCGTTCATCTATTGGGTCAAGTCGTGCCATTCTATTCATTACAGCAGGACGCATCATGTATGGAGGCACTACCGGAATAAATGGTTTTGTTGAAACCTTCAAACCAGCACGCGCAGCAATTTCCTTAAGAATCTCTTCGTCCGTTAAAATTTTCATCGAGAGATTCAGTAACGCAAACTGCATCATCGCCAAATCACCCATGAGATATGCGAATCGAGCACCAGAAACCTCGCCCGCTCGGTCACTATTAATAAATCCAAGTCCCTCACCTATTTCAAAGTGTTGTCGAGGTGAATATGAACCAAAACTTCTTTTTTCTCCAACCTCGCGGAGTATTTTGTTTTCAGACTCATCAGCACCTATTGGTGTGTCTGGTGACGGAATATTTGGGATCAAAATCATGAGCGCCACAAATCGCTTCTCGACATCGAGATGTGTCGCCTCAAGAGCAGCTAACTCCTCTTTCAGTCTCTTCCCTCCTTCAATATCGCGTTTTGAAGCAGCTTCGTTTCTTTGTCTATTTATCTCATCTATTTTTTGTCGTAACTCTTTTCGCTCATCATTGAGTCGTAAAAGTTCGTCAATATCAACAGGCTTCCCTTTTTTATTTTGAATTGCAGAACGAACAATGTCTGGATTGTCGCGAATGAATTTAATGTCAATCATTTGATTTAGCGAAATTGTGTGAATTAGCAAATTGATGTCGGGCACTGTCGATCAAAGCCCGACCAACGTCCTTTGAAGTGCGGTGAGATTATATTATAGCTGATAGACCAAAGTGGAAAAATACTTAGACTCTGCCGCGCCACGATAAAATAGTATCACAGTGGTTGATATCAAAAAATTATCTCCGAAAAACTTCCCACCTCTTTTACTAGAAATTCCTGATGCTCCGAAAACTCTGTATCTTAGAGGCGAACTGCCGACACCGGTTACAAAGCTACTTACAGTAGTCGGTTCAAGACATATGAGTCGCTATGGTAAAGAAGTGTGTGAACACCTCATTCAAGGACTCGAAGGGTATCCTGTCGCTATCGTATCTGGACTCGCGCTCGGTATAGACGGCGTTGCTCATTCAACCGCGCTCAAAGTAGGACTTCAGACGATTGCGGTCCCTGGGTCTGGCCTATCGGACGACGTCTTGTATCCTCGAACACATCTATATTTAGCACGAGAAATACTGGATGCTGGTGGTGCATTACTTTCAGAAATGGAGCCAGACGAACGCGCTACACCATATAGCTTTCCAAAACGAAACAGAATCATGGCTGGCATGAGTCACGCAACACTCATTATTGAAGCAACTGAAAAATCAGGGACACTCATTACCGCACGCCTTGCGAGTGATTACAGCAGAGATTTGCTTGTTGTCCCCCACTCTATATTTTCAGATGGCGGTTCAGGAGGACATCAATTTCTAAAGCTCGGCGCACTACCTGTTCGAAGCGCCTTGGATATACTTTCTGCTATTTCTATTGAACCTGAAGGTTCCAAAATTACAGAACAGCAATCATTGACCGGTGACGAAGTTCGCGTGCTCTCTCATCTCAGAGAGCCATATGAACGCGACGATTTAATTCGCACACTTGATATGAAAACATCTGACGCAAACATATTGCTCGCACACATGGAAATGAGAGGTTTAATAGTGGAATCTATGGGTGAAATTCGACGCGCGTAACAAAAAATTGTCCACAATGATTTGACAGGTTTCATTTTGTACCGTAGTACTGTGCCTTGCATGGCAGTAAAAACAGCAAAGGGCACACTAGTGATTGTTGAGTCACCAGCGAAAGCTAAAACAATAGAGAAATACCTAGGTGCGGGTTATACCGTTCTTGCGTCTGTTGGACACGTACGCGACTTACCAAAATCTAATAAAGATGCAGTGGATATAGAAGGAGGGTTTATACCTCGCTATGTCACGGTTCCTGGAAAGAGTGAAGTTATCCGAAAGATTACCGAGGCGGCACAGAAAGCAGAAACAATACTTATAGCAACAGACCCCGACCGCGAAGGCGAGGCTATAGCCTGGCATGTTAATGAAGCAGCAAAATTAAAGGGTGCAAAGCGTGTTGTTTTTCATGAAATCACTAAAGATGCAGTTACCGAAGCCATCGCTCATCCTAGAAAAATTGATCAGGATTTACGAAAGGCACAGGAAGCTCGACGCGTGCTTGACCGACTTGTAGGTTACGACTTATCAGGTCTTATTTGGAAAAAAGTTCGTTACGGCTTGTCTGCTGGACGTGTACAGTCCCCCGCGCTTCGTATTCTCGTTGAACGTGAAAGAGAAATAAAAGCATTCGTACCTGAACAATATTTTGTTATCACTGCAGATTTTAAATCTGCACAAGACGATACATTCACGACTACCTGCTCAGTAGAACCAACAAACGAAACAGACGCTAAAAAAATTGTTGAAGTTGCCGAAAAAGGAGCGTGGAAAGTGGGAGATGTTACAACGAGCCCAGTTAAACGTTCTCCGAAAGCTCCATTTACAACTTCTACACTCCAACAAACAGCGTCATCACGTCTTGGATTTTCACCATCACGCACCATGCGTGCCGCACAAAAACTCTACGAGGCGGGTCACATTACCTATATGCGTACCGATAGTACAACTATCGCTACGGTCGCACTCACTGCAATTGCAAAAGAAGTTACTAATAAATTTGGGAAAGAGTATCTAGAAGCTCGTTCATACAAAACGAAAAGTAAAAACGCTCAAGAAGCACACGAAGCAGTCAGACCAACTGACGCTCATAAAACCTCTGCTGGTGACACTGAGGATGAGGAGCGTTTGTACGCATTGATTCGCGCACGAACACTTGCTTCACAAATGGCGGACGCAATTATGACTCGCACTAAAATTATTGCTTCAACAGACGGCGCGCCAGACTTTACGACTACCGGCTCTGTTATTGCATTTGATGGATGGCTTAAAGCTGACGAGAACGCCAAAGGAGAGGAAACGATATTGCCAATTGTCACGGCAGGTGAAAAATTGAAACTACTCGAAGTCCATAATCAGGAAAAGTTTACCGAACCACCCGGAAGGTACACAGAAGCAGGGCTCATTAAAGAATTAGAAAAACGAGGTATTGGTCGTCCATCTACATATGCATCAACAATTAAAACAATTGTTGATAGAGGCTACGTTGAGAAGGTTGCGCGCTCACTCCACCCTACTACCGTTGGTATAGTCGTCAGCACGTTCCTAGAAGAGAATTTTGAAAAATATATCAGCGATTCATTTACTGCTGAGATGGAAGACGAGCTCGACCAAATTGCTTCGGGTGAGAGAGACTACACAAAGACGTTGAGCGATTTTTATGGCCCTTTTTCAGAAGACGTCGCATCGAAGGCCGATATTCCGAAACTCACTACACTTGGTGAAGTTCCAAAAGAGTTTACGTGTCCATTGTGCGAGAGCGCGATGGTAATGAAACTTTCACGCGTTGGCGTATTTATGAGTTGTTCGCGATTTCCTGATTGCAAAGGATCAAGAACTGAAGGCGGTGAAATTATACAAGAGAGCGAGTCAATTGGAATTCATCCAGAAACAGGACATCCTATACATGTTCGAACCGGTCGCTTTGGTCCTTACCTTGAAATGAAACCAGAAGAAGTTGTGGTGGAAGAAAGTGCTGACACCAAAAAGAAACCTAAACGAAAAGCGAAAGTAGACGCCCGCCGTGCAAGTATCCCTGCTGACATACAACCAGAATCTATAACGATGGAGCAGGCAATAAAACTACTTTCACTCCCGAGGGATCTTGGAGTGCATCCCGAGTCATCTATGCCTATTACCGCCGCAATTGGTAAGTTTGGACCATTCATTGTGCATAACGGTGACTTCCGTTCACTTAAAGGTGTTGACGACCCTTACACCGTGACACTCGAAAGAGCATTGGAAATTTTAAGTGAACCTAAAAAAGGTCGTCCAGGAATAGCAATTGCACGAGAAATTGGTGTACACCCTCGAACTAAGAAAAAAATATATCTATACAAATCAAAAAGTGGATATTTTTTGAAAAAAGGATTCAAGCATATTCGACTTTCTGATACGCAAGATCCTGAAAAAATTACGGTACCAGAAGCACTCGACATGCTTAAAAACGAATAGTCTGCGTTGAACAAAAGAAACGATACCAGTACACTAGGTCAATGCCTCACCCTGCAGACGACATTCTTCGCGTAATGCAATCTCCTTCTTCTGAAGACAGGAAAGCTATTGAGGAAGCGTACGAATTTGCAAAAATCGCGCATGGAGATGAAAAGCGCAAATCAGGAGAACCATACATCATCCATCCTCACGCTATCGCAGTGTCACTCGCCTCGCTGGGAATGGGTCGCGAAACCATAATAGCTGGTATCCTTCATGACACAATTGAAGACACTGCTGTTACTTCAGAAGAGATAGAGGAGAAATTTGGAAAAGAAATTCGCACCTTAGTTGAAGGTGTCACAAAACTTTCAAAATTAAAGTATAGAGGTTCCGAACGACATGTTGAGAGCTTACGACGATTACTCGTTGCTACCGCAAACGACATTCGAGTCATCATTATAAAACTTGCTGACCGACTCCATAACATGGAGACAATCCAATACGTTACTCCGATTGAAAAACGTAATCGCATCGCAATGGAAACAAAAGAAATTTATGTGCCAATTGCTGAAAGACTCGGTATTGGATTCTTGAAGGCAAAGCTAGAAGATTTGTCGTTTAAAACACTTGAACCTGAGCGATACAAAGAAATGAATCAATTTCTAACAGAGCGTGGAGAAAAAGAGAAAGACTCACTTCAACGCGCCGTTAACGACTTAAAAAAAGCGCTTGCAGAAGCCGGAATTCGTTCTTTTCATACAGAATCCCGTGTTAAGAACGTTCACAGTTTTTCTACAAAAATTAAACGGAAAGATAACGATCCTGACAAAGTGTACGATCTTTTTGCAATACGAGTCATAGTACCTACACTTGAAGACTGTTACCGCGCACTCGGTGTCGTACATAATATTTGGCGCCCAGTCCCCGCTCGCGTTAAAGACTTTATCGCGACCCCGAAATCAAATGGCTACCGAACCATTCACACTACTATCATTACGCCTTACAAATTGATAATGGAAATTCAAATACGATCTGAAGAGATGCAACGGGAAAGTAAATTTGGAGTTGCAGCACATTTCTTATATAAAAATTCAGATAAGAATGCGGGTAGCCGGGCGGGATGGGTATGGCGTCTTGTACCATCCTTGATGAAAATGAAAGGAAAGGGTTCAGCTGAAACAGAAGGAACGTCAGAATCAGCACCAACGCCAGGTTGGCTAAAAGATTTAAACAGGGCCGCAGAAGAATTTTCAGGAGAAGAAGCATTTGAACAAGCGTTAAAAGACGACTTCTTTGCGGTCCGTATTTTCACATTTACCCCAAAAGGTGACGCCATAGACTTACCTGTCGGCGCCACGGCAGTGGATTTTGCCTACGCGGTACACACACATTTGGTTGACGTTATGAAAGGCGCAAAAGTAAACGGTAAATTAGTCTCGCTTGACACACCACTTAAGAACGGTGATGTGGTTGAAATAGAGACGAAAAAGCACGGTATTCCGAATAGAAAGTGGTTAGAGTTTGCAAAAAGTTCAGCAGCACGAAGTTATATTCGTGCATCACTGAAGAAACACGAAGCTTCGAATACGTAACTTTTCTTTAGATAGAGAAATGGCTCGCTGAAAATTCATCCTCCTCTTCAATGGTTGGTGGTTTGAGTTCAACTGGTTCTTCCTGCGGAATTTCCTGTTTCTGAGCTGTGGGTGCTTGAGGGTTTGCCATGTGATTTAACAACCCTTCTAAATCTTCTGTTGAGAAGAAATCAATGATGAGCTTTCCTCCTTTCTCTTGCGCTTTAATTTCGACTTTTGTACCAAGAGACTCTGCGAATGCGCGCTCAAGGGCTTCAATTTCTGGAGTAACGTCGCGCTTTCTTGCACGTTCGACGGCAATTTCGCGAGTAATTTTTTCAACATCTCGAACAGAAAGTTTTCTAATTAAAATATCTCTGAAAACTGTTTTTTGCTCCTCTGGTCTATCAGTTAGCATAAGGAGTGCTCGTGCATGACCCTCATACATTGAGCCATTGACCACCGCCTGTTGCATTTCAGCTGGAAGCACAAGCAAACGAATAGAGTTCGAAACATACTCTCTACTTTTTCCAACTTTCTCAGCAATTTGCGTATTGTTTAAACTAAATTCTTTCTGGAGTCGGTCAAATGCACGAGCACGATCAATTGCGTTTAAGTCTTCCCGTTGAAGGTTCTCAATAATTGCGAGTTCAAGTCGAACACGATTGTGTTCATCAGCTGAGCGTATGATGACTGGTATTTGCGAAAGTCCGGCAATCTTCGACGCTCGTAATCTTCTCTCTCCTGCAATAAGTTCATAATATGTTGATAGGCCGCCATCTTCTCTACTCTCTTCATGACGAGTAACAATAAGCGGCTGTAAAACTCCATATTGCCGTATAGAGCCTGCTAAATCCTTTAGTTTAGCTTCATCAAATTCAGTTCTTGGTTGGTATTGATTGGGTCTGATTTTTCCAACTTCCACCCAGAATATTGCATCATTTTGAAACTGTGACATGTCATTTAATTTACTATCTGCTCTGTTTAAACGTATACATTATTAAGCGATATTTCTGAAATTGTAACATGGCGAAAAAAAGAGAAACGCGATAGGATACTTCGACAGCCCGGGTGGCGTAATGGTAGCCGCGCACGACTCAAAATCGTGTCTCGAAAGGGGTGTGAGTTCGAGTCTCACCCCGGGCACAAAGTGATTGGAGCATACGAACTGCTTCGTATGCGTGTGAGACTCGAAGAGCGGAAGACGCCTCGTCTCCCTGTCGAGGGTCCATGTTTTTCCAGCAGGAAAAACAGGCGAGCTGGGGCTGACAGAGAGGCGAACGTAGGAGAGCCGAAACTGGTAGCCGAGTCTCACCCCGGGCACAAAAATATTGAAAGATTATATTCGAGCGTTGGTCGTAAAGGTGTTCCAAGAATCGCCATCATAGACAAGAAGATAATCAACTGGCTGATCCCAACTTTTTCGAACCAAAAACTCTTCTTGTAATTGCGAAGCATGTAGCACTCCAACACGACTCCATGAAGGATGGACTGAAGATAAAAACTTGTCATACCAACCTCCTCCTCTGCCGTGCCTTGTGCCTTTGTAATCAAAAACTTGTCCTGGAATAAATACGACGATATTGTCGATACCAAGAGATTCTGTTAACTCTCGAGCAATGGAAAAGGGGTTTGCCGTCCCTTGTTGTGGCACATTAATCGGCTGAATAGTGAAACCTATTTCCGCAAAATATTTCCGAATGTCGAGCTCTCCTCCAAACGGCACAAAACCTACAACGTGCCGTGTTTTTGCA
>SCVI01000049.1 GCA_004296925.1 Patescibacteria group bacterium
GGTCACCCGTCACTAAGTATTTTTCTTCGAAAACTTGAAAAATACTGAATGCGTTCGACCCCGGCTCACGGTCGCTATGCGACAACGCTCCGCCCGGCACAAAGTCAAAAAATGCCGAGCAGTCGGCATGTTTTTGTACTTTGTGCCCCCTGCAGGAATCGCCTCTCGTTGCTGGTGCAACTCGAAACCTACGCCCTCTCCTCGAGGGCTGCGGCCCGCGGTTCGATTCCTACACTTGGTAGCACAGCGAGTATAGAAAATGCCGGAACTATTCCGGCATTTTCTATACTAGTGCCCCCTGCAGGAATCGAACCTACATCGACGGCTTAGAAGTCCGCAGCTCTATCCATTGAGCTAAGGGGGCGTAAGTTAGAGATAATACCTCAAATACGGTGTATTTTCGAGGAGCTTTCTTTAATACCCCTATCGGGGGTCCGGTAGATTGATTGAAGAAGGTGGGGCTTCATAATTTATTTTTCTTGCGTCATATATTGCTTTCAACGCATCAATTTCCGATCTATCAAACGGTTCAACAGAAGACGGTACTTCGTTTCCATTTGAAACAAAAATCCCCGAGTTAAGACCGACTGAAACATAAAGTGCATATCCTACAAATCCCACGAGCACGAGCGCAAAAATAATAAGCCCGAGCGACCAATCTCTCGCGGGATATGGAGTGAGTACATCGGGAAGTTGAAATAAACGTTTTACTTTTTTCATAGGGTTGTTGGTTTTTCCTTAACAAAATCGACTATGTAAACTGCAAACCATGTGTTGTTTGCAGATACCTCAAATGAGGCGCTCTCCACCCATGACGCTTCGGGTAAAGATTCAAGCATTCTTCCAAAAGATATGAGTGACGCGAACGATCCACGTGTTGAAACAGTTACACGTACTCGATCGTGATATTTCCAATCATTTGCCAATACTACAATTGACCCTATGTTTGTTTTTAGATTCTCTTTTCGAGCAGCTCCTTCGACCGCTTCTATTAATCGCACCTGCTCGCTGTCTTTAACTACAAATTCCCCTAAAGTCGCCTTGTCCTCAATAACATCTTTAACGAGCGCTTCGGTTCCTTTTGCATTCGCTTTACGCGCATCAAGTATTGTTGTTTTGTCATATGCCTCACGTGCAGTGTCAGTAAAGGATGCAATTCTGTACGTCACCAAAATAAATACACCGAGCGCTATCGAAAGAGCGATGAGAGCAATAATTGGTCTTAGAATATGCTTCATGGTGTTTTCAAATTAAACTGAAGCGGAAGAGAAAACTGAATATTTGTTTCCTGCACCAAATCAGAGACGGGTACAGTGGCGCCCGCAAAAGCACTCTCCTTTTTTAAGTTTTCTGCAAATGAAATGAGCGCATTCCTTGAATCTGCTTTGCCTGCGAGAGTTACTGAACCCTCCCCGTCTCCTTTAAATATAAAAGTGAGTGAAGTTATGTGAACATTGCTAGGACGCCCATCAAGTGCGCGTGATAATACATACGGAATCGCTGATTGTCTGTTGTGCTCCTGGAGAATTGAGATACGTTCTTTAAGTAATCCGAGCTCTATATCGTTTTTTATTGGCACCTCTTTATTTGCCTGCATATTTGCTTCTTGTAATTTCAAGACAGCGTTTTCAGCTTTCTCTTTCGCAACAATATATGAAGGGATAAGTAATACTGCACCTGCAAGACATACGAAAGCAAGTACAAATAAGAATGCACTTACTAAACGTGAGTAGTACAACCCTCGTAATTTAATTTGTTCTTGCTTAGGGAGAAGGTTTACCATGAAGTTTTTTTAATGCCACGAATTGCCAGCCCCACGGCCGTTGCATACTCAAGTGAGTCGGCAAACGATACGCTTGGGACATACGAATTCAAAGAGAATGCATTCGTCCACACATTTGCAACCACCACAGGGACAGTAAAACTCCCACCAAGGTATTCAGGAAAGCCTGACAAATTTGCGGTACCTCCTGCAAGTAATATTTTTTCAACCGGACGACGAGGTATTCCTTCAGCTGAAGCATTCGCCCAATACGATACATGTTTAGAAATTTCTTCTTTCAAAACTGACGCCGTTATCATCAATGTCTCAACCACCTCTGTATTTTCTTTGGTCATTACAAAACCTTGTTCATTTTTAAGTGCTTCTGCCTCTGCCTCACTTATACCAAAGCGTTTTACCAATGCTCCAGTAAACATATCTCCCCCAATATCTAATGTTGCTGTAAATGACACTATGCCGTTCTCTGCAATCGCAACGCGTGTACCTTTTTTACCTAAATCAACCAACATCACTGTTTTATCAAAATCTTGTTTGCTCAACACGGCGCGCGCGAATGCTTGCGATTCAACCTCAAGCGAACGCAACACTATGCCAGCGTCTTTAAAAATTGATACGTACTCGTTCACAATACGTTTCGCATATGCAGTTACCGCAACCACTGTTCCATTAGAAATTTTTCGTACCACTTCAAAATCAAAAAGGGCTTCACCGGGAGGAAGTGGCACATGAGCTTCAAAATCAAATTCAACGCCTGACTGTAGGTTTGGGTTATCAGTAGGCACAAGAGTTTGGTAAAGATATGCTTTTCTTTCAGGAAGCGCTACGCTTGCATACCGCACACCATGACGTAATCGAAACGACCGCAATACTTCAATTACTGCAGCACGATTTTCAATATCTCCGCCTACTACCACACCCGTATTAAGAGAGGTTTCTATAAATGTTTTAAGTTCTGACCCAAATCCCGTATCTCTTAGAAAAATGCATTTGATGGAACTGTCAGAAATATCAATACCTGCAGCAGGCATAACTATCGAAGATGGCGACGGGAACGCCTCAAAAAGGTGATCACGAAAAGACATCTTTATATTATACGTCTCAATCAGCGAATGTGACTCCCTGAATCAACAAATCGTGTTGGTGACAGAAGTGCAAAAGTACTCCCCTCACCCACTGCAAGAATCATGCCGTTTGAAATGAGCCCACGAATAACGCGTGGTTCTAAATTAGTCACAAAAGGAAATTGTCTACCGACAAGATCTTCTGGCTTCACGTGCTCTGCAATTCCTGAAAGAATTTGTCGAGGACTTTCTTCGTCAAAATCTACCTCGAGACGAAGTAATTTATCGGCGTCGGGTACGCGCTCAGCTAGACGCACAGTACCGATACGTATTTCTACTTTTTTGAAATCATCAAATGAAATAGTCATGCACTTTTTTTACTACGACTTCTCTCTATAAAACTATTTAATATTATAGCTGCCGCTTTTGCATCTACGTGGTTCACACCCGCATCCCGACGCGCCTCAACAGAGCTGTAGAATTCGGGCTCAAAAAAAACTGCAATCGCCATTTCATCTTCAAGTTTCGAAGCAAATATACGAGCATCTTTCATAATTGAATTCTCAACACCATCCTTATCTCTCGACTCTCCCACTACTACAGCCCCTACATTTTCGGCGCGAATAAGTGAGGCGAGCATCGGGATGAGCGCGCTGTCGTTTGACAGTGAACTGTGTGCGAACGCAACAGAAGCAGAGTCGTCGGATAATGCGACCCCTACCCGTTTTGAACCATAATCAATTCCAAGAAGTTTTGACACAAAGATTGCTTCTCTACAGTATATAGCGTTGCGGGCGTGAAGCGAGCGGGTTACTATTGCTCTATGTTTGGATTTACATTAGGTTCTTGGAATTTCTGGATATTTTTACTCATTCTCTGGACACTCCCTTGGAAAGGATACGCGTTGTGGCTTGCTGCTAAAAACAACCATCCCCGATGGTTTATTGCGCTTTTTTTACTTAACACAGTTGCAATTCTTGAAATAATCTATATCTTCGCTATAGGCCGTAAGGATCGTCAAGAATCCCTTGGCACCACCACTACTCAGAAGTAGAGGTAAAAACTGGAGGAGTCGCATAGTGGTCTAGTGCACCTGTCTTGAAAACAGGCGTGGGGAAACCCACCGAGAGTTCGAATCTCTCCTCCTCCGCACCCAATACAAAGATGCCCCGTAAGGGGTTTTCTTTTTATTGGGAGGTTGATGTGAGAATCTCTTTATTTTTCTACGAGTTTAAATCGTGGAGCCATTTTTCCATCTGGCCACTTAACCATTTCCACAAATTCATCGTAGTCGCGACATTTTACTTGTGCGTATTTAAGAGAAACGTACACAACAACACGTCCCGGAGTTCTTACGTTTGTTGATTCATGCCCTACCACTAACACCATGTATTTCCCGCCTTTGTAGTGGTCATACATTGCGTGTGTTTTTAATTCATCTGGACCACTCATACACATAATAATGACATTAATGTATATTTTTATCTAACAATATGTTAAGTAGCCCACGCGGTATATTGTAATAATCTCCATGAAACTTATTTCTCTCAATATTGAAGGCGCAAAACATTTAGCACGCGTGTGTGCCTTCTTAGAAAAAGAAGATGCCGACGTCCTGTGCGTGCAAGAGATTTTTGAGAGAGACGCTGAAATGATTGCAAGAAAGTACAATCTCAATCACAGTTTTTCACCAATGTTACTTTCTCAATATATAAAAAAAGAAAATGAACCATGGGAGCCATTCGGTATTTGTATGTTTTCTAAAACATTACTTGAAAACGTACGAAGCGATATGTATTGGTCACCACATCAGGACTTAAAAAAATTCGATACAACAAACGTCCACACAAAAAGAGAGACGGAACGCCACATGCTACTCTCCGCAAATGTAACGATTGGAGAGACTCTATACACTGTCGCAACAACACATTTTACGTGGACTCCAGACGGACAATCAGACTCGTACCAAGAAACCGACACTGAAACACTTCTTCACATCCTCGAAGCATTCCCTGAGGTAATACTTTGTGGTGACTTCAACCTACCCCGTAACCACAATCCTCTCTATGAAAAATTTTCCTCTCGTTATATTGACGCAATACCGCCAGAGTATACTTCGAGCTTAGACTTAACGCTTCACCGTATGGGTAACAACCCAGTTGAATCCTCTAAACTTGCGCAATTTATGGTCGACTACCTATTTCTTACTCCGCAGTACCACGCAGACAATGTGCACTTAGAAAGTGGCGTGAGCGACCACATGGCAGTGGTGGCTGATATCAAGAAAATATGAAGAAATACTTTACCGTAAACTCAGTGATGCAAATTGGGTTAATCTTTTTTACTATGCTTGGTTTTTTGTTAACAGCTCTCAAACTTCCTCAATATGGACTCGGCGCACATTTACTCTCAGAAATCTTCTGGCTCTATAGTGCTTATAAGGCGTGGAAAAAAGCAAATCAAATTGGTATTTTCATAACAACAATAATGGTGACAATTGTACTTATAGCTGGCGTCATTAACTATTGGTTTCTATAAATATGACGCATGAAGGTATTGTCTTAAAAGGGATGGAAAGCGGCACAAAGCTTGGCTTCCCTACCGCAAATATTCTACTTAACGACTCTGAAGTTTCAGGAGTGTATGCCGGTGCTGTTTTATGGAACGGTAAAACGTATTCTGCCGCGATATATGCAAATCAAAGAAGAAATATCCTTGAAGCTCACCTATTAAATTTTTCAGAAAATCTATACGGCCAAAAGATTTCCATAACTCTACTAAAAAAAATTAGAGATGACGTTGCGTTTAATGATGAACTTACTTTAATTGAAAAGATATCTGAAGACGTACAGCGCACAAGAGAGTACTTTGCGAACAATACATTAGAGATATGATGCGTAACATGAATAATTATAAAAAATACGCACCTTTTTTAATCTTTATTGCAGCAATGCTCTGGGCCACCGATGCTCCATTTCGTGTACACCTTACGCAAGATTTGTCCTCTAACTTTATCGTACTCGGAGAACACTTCGTTGCTATTTTATTTTGTATTCCAATTCTTTTCTTGGGATTCAGAGAATTAAAAAAACTTACGTGGCGTGAGTGGCTTGCCACCTTAGGAATTGCTATAGGAGGAAGCGCGCTTGCTTCAATTGCGTTCACACAATCATTCCACTACGTAAATCCGTCTGTTGCAATTTTGCTTCAAAAACTTCAACCATTTTTAGTTATTGGACTCGCCGCGGGGATACTTCGGGAATCATTCAACAGAAAATTTTGGTTATTCGCAATCATGGCGATGGTCGGCGCTTACTTGATTTCTTTCCCAGGAATCGTCCCACAAACATACGAAGGCGAAACATGGGCCGTGAACGCGCTCGGTGTAGGACTCGCGCTTTTGGCTGCATTTTTCTGGGGTGCATCCACGGTGCTTGGAAAATACGTTCTCAGAAAAGCCAGCTTCACCACTATGACGGCACTCCGATTTACGTTGGCGTTTCTATTTCTTCTCGCTCTAAATATATTCGAAGGAACCATTCCTCCGCTTGCAACAATTTCTGCTACCGATTATTTGTTTATTGGAATTATTGGTATTACCTCAGGAGTGGTGTCGCTCTTCATCTACTACAAAGGACTTGAATACACGCGCGCATCAGTTGCCACTATTGCAGAACTTGGGTTCCCTCTTGCTGCAGTGGTGGTGAATTGGATATTTCTTGGTGCAGTACTTCAACCCATGCAACTTGTAGGAAGCTCAATACTTCTCTTTGGAGTATATGGGCTTGCCCGTTTTAGTAACGGCCCACTTTCAACAAACAAGAAAGAGGTTCCTTTAGTGTAAAAGATTATTTTGTCGCTTTCTCTATTTCTTCTATCGACATATTGCGATGAATAATTTCATCGTTTCTAACTGACATAAAAAACTCATATTGATTTTCAGAGTTTCTTCCATACCACGCGAGATATTTACTATCCATAGGTTTCTTTAAAAGATTTTCTTTATTCTCAGCCACAAAAAGCGAGTACTGTTCAAATGCATGCGATTCAAATACGTAGTTTAGTTCAAGTGCGAGGCGCGGACTTATTAAATAAAACCAATATGCAACCCAGAAATAAAAAAATGCAAACAGAAGAGGGATAATGCTGTGAAAAATTACGTTTGCTTTGCTTTCTTTCTGAACAAGACTTGAAATAACAACCACATGCATAGTTTCATTTTCTTTTGCAATACGCGAAAAATTTGAGAGCTCGGCATATTTCAACGCTTTCTCTTCGTTTTGATAAAACATTGTGAGAAGAGTGAACGCTGCAGATTCCCATGAGTGATATGGAACACGCGCAATAATCTCTACCGCTCTAAACTTTAAATAGGAAGGAGCTTTGCCGTAGAGAGTGTTACCGCACCAAACCAGAAAACCTCCAAGCACCCGAGGCCAAAACCCTACACGATAGTTGTCGTATTTTTTTGCGAACGACTCAAGAGCTGCGTCAGCATTTAGTTCCTGATTCAAGAGTTCTAAATCTTGAGCGGTATCCATTGGTGAGCATTGTACCCTATACAGCATCGAAAAAATAAACGCTATACTGGTATACGTAATGGAAGATACTGTCGTCGTAAGTTGGTACGCCGTTGATAATGGCTTTAAAGAAAAAGACCGCCCTTGGTTTTGGGCAGTTGGACTTGTGGGTGTTGGAGTAGCTGTTGCGGCATTTATCTTGCAGAATTATTTATTCTCTTTGATAGCGGTTTTGAGTAGCTTTACCGTTATGATTGTGGGTGCACAAAAACCTCCGCGCCACAAATACAGTTTCACCGAGCGAGGATTTCTCATTGGGCAACATCTTATGCCTTACTCACAAATGGACAACTTTTCTATACACGAAGATGAACCAAGAAAACTAAGTATCGGAACAAAAACACTCACCGGTGTAGTAACGGTGCCGTTGGCTGACGTTGATCATCGCATCATAAGAACTGAACTTAAAAACCGTAACATCGAGGAGGTAGATAAATTAGATTCATTTATTGCTGGGATAGCAAGGCGCGTTGGCCTCTAAACTCCTCAAACGAGATCGAATGTGGTACATTCGTGAACAAGCTCCCGTAAGCACCTTGCCTTCGGCAAAGCTTTCGTGAGACCTCGAGAGAAAGCATGCGAGCTCTATGATTCTTTAGTACCGCTCCCGTAAGCACCTTGCCTTCGGCAAAGCTTTCGTG
>SCVI01000106.1 GCA_004296925.1 Patescibacteria group bacterium
GCGCCGTCCACGATGATGCGGCTGGCGGCGGTGGCCACGGCCATCAGGCCCGAGGCGCAGTAGCGGCTGACGACGGCGCCCGTCACGCCCAAGGGCAGGCCAGCGCGCAGTACGGCGGTGCGGCCGATGTTGCGGCCGGTGCGGCCTTCCGGATAACCGCAGCCGATGATGGCGTCTTCGATCAGGGCCGGGTCAATGCCGGCGCGCTCGACGGCCGCCTGGACGGCGTGGCCGGCCAGCGTGGTGCCAGGGATGATGTTGAACTCGCCGCGGTGCGACTTGGTCAGAGGGGTCCGTGCTGTGGACACGATGACGGCTTGACGCATGGGGATGTCTCCTGTGTTCTGCTGTGGGGGGCGGCCGGATCAGGCCTTGCGGGATCAGGCTTTGTTCAGGCTGTCGAAGTTCTTGCCTTCGGCGACCAACTTGACCAGCAGCGGGGCCGGTTGCCAGAACAGAGGGTCTTCCTTCGCGAAGGCCTGGATGTCGGCCAGGATCTGGGGCAGGCCGACCAGGTCGGCGTACTTCATCGGGCCACCCTTGTAGCGGGGGAAGCCGTAGCCATGCACCAGGGTCACGTCCACGTCCAGCGGACGCAGGGCGATGCCCTCGGCCACGACCTTGGCGCCTTCGTTGACCATGGCGGCCACGTAGCGGCGCTCCAGCTCTTCACGGGTGAAGCTGCGCGGGGTCACGCCGGCCTTGGCGCGCTCTTCGGCCACGATCGCGTCCACCTCGGGGTTGGGCTTGCCGCTGCGGCTGCCGGCTTCGTACACATACCAGCCCTGGCCGGTCTTCTGGCCGAACCAGCCGCGCTCGCACAGCTTGTCGGCGATGTGCACATAGCGGGCCTTGGGGTCACGGGTGGCGGCACGGCGCTTGCGCGTCGCCCAGCCGATGTCGCCACCGGCCAGGTCGCTCATCTCGTACGGGCCCATCGGGTAGCCGAAGGCACGCACCATGGCGTCGATCTCTAACGGCGAGGCGCCGTCTTCCATCATGTAGTCGGCGGCCTGGCGGTACACGGCCAGGATGCGGTTGCCGATGAAGCCGTCGCACACGCCGGCGCGCACGGGCACCTTCTTGAGCTTCTTGGCCAGTGCAAAGCCGGTGGCGACCACGTCGGCGCTCACCTGGGCGGGCACCACGATCTCCAGCAGCTTCATGATGTTGGCCGGCGAGAAGAAGTGCAGGCCGACCACATCCTGCGGACGCGAGACGCTGCGCGCGATCTCGTCGATGTCCAGGTAGGAGGTGTTGGTGGCC
>SCVI01000107.1 GCA_004296925.1 Patescibacteria group bacterium
CCACATAGCCAAGATTTGATCATCTTTTTTACTTTTTCGGTGATTTGCGGCACCTTGCTATTACAAGGCTTAACACTTCCTTGGATTTTGAAAGTGCTCAAAGTGTCACATTATCACCAAGCAGAAAAAAACCAAGAACAATTAACAGAACTTAAAGCACGAAAAAAGATGACACAAGCAGCGCTTGTTTGGCTTATCGAATATCAAGACCTTATTAATGACGATCCCGAACAACTTTCGGCTGTTCAGTTACGAATTGAGCAATATAAAATGCGCAAGAAAAATCTCAGTGAACGTTTTAAAACGCTTAAAGATGGTCATGAGCAAGATGAATCAAGCGATAATGCCGTAACCTTGTCTTTATCAAGCAAGATCTTGGACGTTGAACGAAAAGAATTGTCACGCCTTTGGCATAATAATGAATTGTCTCACGCCAGCCGAAATAAACTATTGCAACAGCTAGACCATCGATCAAAGCGTTGACCCGCCTACGCTAAAGCTACGGCGGGCAAGCTTGGTAAAGGGTAAAAATTCGCGCAGTTAACAAAGCACTCTCTTGTCTCGCCGTTCTTCAAAAAGTTCCACAATAAAGACACTGCCTTAACATGCCGATATTGTCTGTAGCACCTTTATCATGAGATAAGCGCGTGGCAGACACTGACCAAAAAAACAGCAAGAAGCTGCGGATCCTTATCGCAACACCAAGTTATGATGCGCAGGTTCATACCGGTTATGCTATTTCACTGGTGAAGACTTATGCCTATTTTCAGAAAAGTAGCCAAGTCGAAATTGTTCATCAATTTCGTTTGAATGACTGCTCTATTCCAAGGGCTCGCAACCACTTTGCAGCTTATTTCTTAAGTGACCCAACACTCACTCATCTACTCTTTATTGATGCGGATATTAATTGGATGGCAGAAGATGTCGGTAAATTAATCAACGCTCATAAACCGATTATTGCCGCGACGTTTCCAAAAAAGAAATATCTATGGGAAAAGCTTCGAAGCAAAGAAATGAGAGATCTTGTGATGAACGACAAGCTGTCAGCGAGCGAATTTCAACGCCTGATTAAAGCTGGATTAGTTGATTACGCTATCAATTTTAGTGACTCGCGCGAAATGAAAAATAATGTGATTGAAGTTAAGCACGTTGCAACCGCATTTATGTTATTAGAGCGCCA
>SCVI01000050.1 GCA_004296925.1 Patescibacteria group bacterium
CGTAAGGGCTCATAGTAGAAATTGCATTGGCTCCATTGCTACCAATATTTGTTTGTCGTATATCTGTAGTAATGAGTTGCGCCGCACGCCTTCCTTGCGAAATTTGATTCATTGAACCAACCCCAAGAGTGTTTGCGCGATACAAAGAAATAGCAGAATCAGAGACAGCTACCATAACAAGCGTAATCATTCCTATTGCTACCACTACTTCAATGAGGGTCATTCCGCGTTTCATATTCATGGAGCGATGTAAGTAATTTCTGACACTGACTGAGCTATCTCTCTAAACGCCCAGGTAACTTTTACTCGAACCGACTTGTAATCTACCCCCGCACCGTTCGCCGGTTCATCTATATACACCACGTCGGTTTGAATATTAAAAGGAACATTATTTTTTGTAACGTCTTCAGACGAAAGTAGCGTGCCGCTCGGATTACCACCAACAATACCAACATCTCCGAACGAAAGTGAGCGAATATATTCAATCCTGTCTGTTGCTAATGCGGACGCACTTAAACGAGCCTTTGCACTCCACGAAACATCTGCAGAAACTTTATATACACCAAAAAACCCCACAAATACAACGAGCATAATAGAGGTGGCAACCAACACCTCGATAAATGAAAAACCCCGAGAATGAGAGGTGCGAATACTCTGCAAAAATATCTCCATTTTATATACTTCCCGATAATGAATAGATTGGTGCAATCATGGAGAGTGCAAAGAAAGCAACAAACACTCCAATAATAATCATCAAGAACGGCTCAATGATTGTTGAGAGATCTTTAGTTTGTCGCTCAACGGATTCTTCGTAAAATTCAGCTGTCTCTTTTAAGAGGTCTGAGAGTTTGCCGGTCTCTTCTCCAACGGCAATAATTTCAGTGATGAGCGGTGGGTACAAATTAGGATGCTTGGCGAATGAAGATGAAAGCGTTGCCCCAGAAGTGAGATCAGCCTCTGCTTCTGCAAGTACTTTTTTGTAATGCACATTATTAAGTACGTCACGCGTTATTTGAAGTGCCAAGACCATATCAACACCAGCACCAAAAAGTGAGGCGAGAGTTCGCGCAGTTCTTGCTGAATACACTTCCTTTACTAAATTTCCGACAACCGGCAATTTAAGAAATAACAAATCAAAAACATCCTTGCCGGTTTGCGTGCGTATGATAAATAATACAGAAAATACGAAAGCAATTACTGCTCCAATAGAAAGGAGTGGGTGACCAATAAGAAATGCGCTTGTAGCAATCAGAAACAATGTGGTTGGTGGGAGCGATGTGTTTAGTTCACTAAACGTACTTGAAAGAGTAGGAACAACAAACACGAGCATCAACACCGCGATACCCACCATTGCCATAAGTACTAATGACGGGTAAATAAGAGCGCCTTTAATCTTTTTTTCTAGATTAGCAGCTCGCTCCATTTGAATAGATGCAACACGGAGTGACTCGGTGAGTGTGCCCGATTCTTCTCCTGCCCTCACCATAGAGACAAGGAGTGACGAGAAAACAGAAGGATATGCACCTAGCACTGATGCGAGAGACTCCCCTTTCTTAACTCCATCAATTACTTCAACAAGAACATTCTTAAGGTGATTATTCTTGGTCTGTCTTTTCATAACCTCAAGCGCGCGCGAAATGGTAAGTCCTGCCTCAAGCATGGTTGCAAGGTTACGCGCAAGCATAGCTTTTTCATCAAGCGAAATTCCGGTGAACAAATCTGTTACGAACGCGAATGCGCGTGATGATTTCTCAGATTCTTCTACCACTGAAAGTACTCTGTCGCCTCTATCTCGCACTTCTCTATACACCGCAAAACGATCTGACACATCAAGAATGTCTATGTATGTATCATTATCTTTTGAAATTGCGCGTACTTTAAATTTCATATTTACTCTGCGATTACACGTAGCACTTCTTCAATAGTAGTAACACCGGTTGCAGCTTTGAAGATTCCGTCTTCAATCATAGTAATCATACCTTCACGCTTTGCCTGTTGTTCTATTTCTTCAGCGGGCGCATTTTTAACAATGAGCTCGCGAATAGCATGCGTAATAGAAAGTACTTCGTTAATGCTAATGCGTCCCGCATATCCATCTGCGGTTTCGCCGCCTTCTTTGGGTTTGAAGAAAGGAATTTCTTTAAGCGTTGCATCTTTTTGTATTCCCTTCTCTTCACGAAGCACTGCAAGTACTCGCTCTATATCAACTACTTTTGTTAATTCCTTAATTTCATCATCGGAAAGAAAATACTGTTCTCTATCGGACGCAAGCTTGCGCACCAATCTTTGACCCACAATGACGCGAAGCGTAGAAACCAAAAGAAAACCTTCAGCGTGTAAATCGACGAGTCGAGGAATAGAAGCTGATGCAGAATTCGTGTGAAGAGTAGAAAGCACAAGGTGTCCTGTCAGCGCCGCGTTTACAGCGAGTGATGCAGTTTCACCATCTCGAATTTCTCCCACCATAATGATGTCAGGGTCTTGACGAACCAAAGAACGTAATCCGTTCGCAAATGTGAATCCAATATCAGCACGCACCTGTGTTTGGTTCACTCGTGGCATCTGGTACTCAATTGGATCTTCAATTGTAGAAATATTTACCGAGGGGGTATTCACTATGTCGAGCACGGTATAAAGAGTTGTTGTTTTACCGCTACCTGTTGGACCAGTAACCAATAACATCCCTGTTGTTTGTTTAATTGCTGCATGCACTTTTTCTAAACCGGTGCCGTGAAAACCAAGTCCTTCGAGTGTAAATCCTCCTGCCCCTTCTCGGAGTAATCGCATAACAGTTTTCTCACCGAAGTACGTCGGAAGAGTAGAGACGCGGAAACTCACACGTTCAGTATCGGCCTCCATCTTGAAACGTCCATCTTGTGGAAGTCTTTTTTCATCGAGCTTCAATCCAGCAAGGATTTTAATTCTCGCCGTTACTCCCGGCACTACATTTTTAGGAAGCTCCATCGCATCATGCAAAATGCCATCAATGCGATAACGCACCAACAACTTATCTTCCAGTGGCTCAATGTGCACGTCGGAAGCTCCTTGTGTAACTGCGTGACGAAGTAGCGTGTCTACAATCTTTACTACCGGCAAATCATCAGCGAGTTTTTTTAATCCTTGTGCATCAAGATCTGGAGTATCGGTAAGATTTGCAGATGCGGTTTTTATAATGCTTCCAAACTCTTCTTTGAGTGACTTTTGATACTGGAGCAATACATTCTTTAGTGACGCGGTATCGGTGAGACGTGGCAAAATTTTGAGCCCCACTTTTTTCTTAATAAAGTTCAGCGCCTCAAGGTCGTTGGTGTAAAGCATTGCGACTTCAAGCGAATCAGCCGTTTTTTTATACGCCACTACATTGTGAGCCCTCGCGATTGGTTCTGGAATAAGTGAGAGTACGGAAAAATCAATTTTCATCCCCGCGAGCGAAACAAACGGAATACCGAGAATGTGTGCACTCATTCGCCTTAGGTCATCTTCAGCTAACACACCTAGAGTTACGAGCGAATCGCTAAGCGGTGTTCCCTTTTCTCGTGCAAGTTTTTCTGCAGCCTCTACATCTTTTCGAGAAACCATTCCCGAATCAATAACAAAAGTCTTCAACTGTTGGTCAGTGACGCGCATGCTTCATTAAGAGTAACATCGCTATGAGAACTTTAAATTTTTGTTTCTAAAATTTGTGGGAAGAAAAATTACAAAAGAAAATTTGCGTCTCGCAGTTTTTCTGTTAAAAACCAGTAAGGAAATGCCTAAAGAAGTGGTGCTTGACAGAGACTTTTGAATGTAGTACCATCCATAAATTAAACGTTTAGGAAATTATTGAATTAAGTTACATTTTTATGGCATTTGACGGAACAATCGAAGGCGTAACACGACAATTTGAAGGTGGTTCACGTACAGCAAACTTGGTTTCTAATCCGAAAACTGAAGCGTTACGGGTTCCTGTCACCTTAAATAACTTAGCTGGTGCAGATACTGCCCCTAAGGTGCAGAATGTTGCACTTTTACCAACAATCATAGAAGGAGGCGCTGGTTTGCTACAGGCGAATACTGATATGCTTGCTGATACGGCCAACGGAATTGGATATCACGGAAGAACCCTAATCGCCGACACAATCGTATTTTTTGGATTAGTTTTTGCAGGTAAAGGGTGGAGAGCTATAAAAAACCTTTTTAGGGGCGATCGAGATCACTACTAAAACTCTCCGCAGGATTTTGACCACTTTAGCTTCAATTGACAGTTTCCTCTCTCCACGTTATACTTTTTAAGTCAGTTTCCCTTATGGGTCCGCGTAGCGGGCCTCTTTTTTTGGAAAATTGAGCTTAGAATACCTAAAATTCCATACTAAATAACCTAAAAACAACATGTTTGACCTAAAAACAATAAACCTCGTTATAGACCAACTCTCAGAAGAGAGAGGTATTCCTCGCGAGAAAATGATAGAAGCCATTGAAGGCGCTCTTGCGACAGCTTATAAACGTGAGTACGGGAAGCGCGATCAAATAGTTCGTGCTAATTTCGACATGTCTACAGGTTCAGTCGACTTCTTTCAGGTGAAAGTAGTGGTTGATCCCTCGGAAGTCCGTATGGATGAACCGATTGAGGGACAGAAAGTAGATGAGGCAGATGAGCGCCCTCACTACAACGAAGAGCGTTTTCTCTTTGTAGAAGATGCAAAACGTATTAAAAGAGACGTTGCTGTTGGCGATGAACTTGTTTTTCCACTCGAACAAAAGACTGACTTCGGACGTATTGCCGCTCAAACCGCAAAACAGGTCATTATGCAGAAAATCCGTGAAGCAGAACGTGCTTCCGTCGTAGACGAGTACGGAGGAAAGGAGGGAGACATCGTGCACGGCATTGTGCAACGCATTGAACGCGGAAACTTATATGTAGACCTTGGGCGTGCAACGGGCATTATGCCGTACCACGAACAAATCCCAGGAGAACGCTACCGTGCAGGGGAACGTGTTCGCGCATACCTCTTTTCAGTAGAAGAAGGAGCGCGAGGAGTATTCTTGCGCCTATCCCGTGCGCATCCAAAGTTTTTGGAAAAACTTTTTGAACTCGAAGTTCCTGAAATCGCAAACGGCACCGTCATTATTAAAGCGGTTGCTCGTGAAGCTGGTGGACGCTCAAAAATTGCAGTATCTGCAAGTGATGATCGTATTGATCCAGTGGGAGCTCTCGTGGGTCAGAGAGGTGTTCGTGTTTCTACCGTTATGAGCGAGCTCGGAGGTGAACGCATCGACATTATTGAATGGTCAGAAGAACCGGTGCAATTTATTGAAGACGCGCTTTCTCCAGCAACGGTCCTTTCGGTTGAACTTAATGAAGAAGAACACCGTGCGTCAGCTGAAGTGTCTGCTGATCAGCAATCGCTCGCCATTGGCCGTGGGGGTCAAAATGTGCGCCTCGCTGCAAAGCTCACTGGTTGGTCAATCGACATTCGCCCAGTTGGCGGAGTAGCTGAAGAAGTGACAGAAGAAACAGAAGTTCCTGAAAAAACAACTACTCCTGAAACAATCCCTACGGAGGAATCAGTCAAAACGGAAGAAACAGAAGTCGTTGAAGAAGCGCCCGCAGAGGAAAAAACATCTGATACTGTAGAAACAGTTGAAGAAACTGGAGAAAAGAAATAAATTTTAATTACTAACTATAATATCTATGAACCTTTGGCACGACATAGAACCAGGCGTCAGAGATGAAATTAACGTTATCATTGAGACGCCTCGTGGTTCACATAATAAATACGAAATCGATAAAGAGACTGGTCTTATCAAGCTCGACCGCGCAAACTATGGGTCTGCTCCGTATCCTTTTGACTATGGATTCGTACCGAAAACATATTGGGAAGATGGTGATGCGCTAGATGTCATATTGCTCTCAACATTCCCAGTCCATCCAGGTATTCTTGTGGCAGCTCGACCAATCGCCTTAATGGAAATGACAGATGACGGCGACCCTGATTCTAAAATTATTGCAGTTCCTGCAAAAGATCGCCGATGGGATGATGTGCAAGATGTCACTGACCTCAGAAAACACAATCTCACTGAGTACAAACATTTCTTTGAGACACTCAAACAACTAAAAGCAACTCCTGCAGTAGTGACCGTGCACGGTTTCAAAGGTGCCAACGAGGCTAAAGATGCCTTTGACCACGGCATTGAGCTCTACAAAAAAGAATTCAACAAATAACACTAAAAACCCGCCTGTAGGCGGGTTTTTAGTTACCAACCTCTAAACATATAAAAAGAATTCCATCTTATATACTGTAAGTAAGGCGTACAAAGCGCGTCTTATCTAAGCTTAGTACTATAATTAATTGAATATGAAGCATCTATATAAAATAAGTGCTGTTGCTATTGCCTTTGCACTCTTTGCGGGCATTACTTCAGTAGCACTAGCAGAAGAAACAAACCGAACAGAAACACGTAAGCCAATTATTCCAAGAATATTCCCGGCAACTTCTCCAAAGGAAATGCGCGATGCGAATCAGAAAACTGACCCAGCGGCTGGATACACTGATCCTGTACGTCCAGGAAAACCAAATGATGTACGACCCGACATTCAAAATAGACCAGGAGACGGTTCTGGTGCATTTCAAAATCGTGCTTCAACAACGGTAGGCGCAGGAGTCAGAGAGAAAATGGACAATCGTTTGCAAAACGTAAAAGATCGAATGGGTTCTACCACCGGTCAAAACCGAGCAGAGGACCGAGTAAAAATGGCCATGAAACACATGGCGGAGCTTGTACTCGTGCACATCGACAGGATGGAGAAAATGATTGTGCGAATAGAATCTCGTGCAACCAAGCTCGATGAATTAGGTGGAAACACCGCGCCAGCAAGAGCAGATTTGGCATCAGCGCGTTCAGAACTTGCGCTCGCACGAGCTGATTTATCAACCATCCAAGCGGGAGCAGTGAGCATACGAAACGCCCCAAACATGGCAGCGGTGAGTGAAGCTCTTAGCCCTATCAAAGGTGCCATAAAGAGCGCACGGGAACACCTGAAAAATGCTCGTCAATTTATGGGTGAAGCAATGAAAAAACTTGTAGAAGTTAAAAAGACGGTTCGCGCAGATGATTCTGAAACGAACTAGTCTTAAAAATTATTCGAACTAACTAAAAACCATGGACACAAACGAATCAGCGCAAAATCCTACTCCAACAGCGCCAGTAATGCCAATAACCCCTGAAAAATCTGTTACTAAAACCATTACCCCAATTGCAGTGATTGCAATCATCATTGCAATTCTTGCGGTTGGTGGATGGTACTTCCTAAGTCGTGATCTTGGGCTCTCAAGCTACACGCCAGCAACATCGGTTGACGAACTCCAGTCATCTGACGATCCTGCAATACAAGCAGCAATGTCGCAAAGCACTGCAGATGACCTAGATAGCATCCAAGCAGATCTCGATGCAACTGATTTTTCAGGTATCGATAGCGCTTCAATAGACGCGGGCGCTCAATAAAACGCGACTCGCTTTAAAAACCCTGCCCCCGTGGCAGGGTTTTTTGATTTAAAGCGCGAATAGTATAGGATAGAACCTTATGGCAACAACAAAAAGTAAACAAAAAAATGCAGAAGTTTTAATCGCAGGCACACTCCCTAAAGAAAGCGTGTTAGAAATGGTGCAAAAGACACTAGCAAGAATCCATCGAGAAATAGAGCTTCCAGGATTCCGCAAAGGAAAAGCTTCTATAGAAAAGGTGCGCGAATACGTGGGCGAAAAAGCTCTTTGGAAAGAGGCCTCCGAAGCAGCACTCAAAAACCAAGTCGAAGAAATTCTCAAAGAACACGAGGTCATGCCTATCATGCCGGTATCAGCATCCCTCAAAGCATCAGATGTCGATACTGACGTCCCTTTTGAAATCATTGCAGTGGTAGCGCCAACGTGTGTAATAAAGGAGTTTAAAGAAATCGCGAAGAAAGCGGAACACTCACTCCCAAAAATGGATGAGGTGAAAGAACAAGAAGCAGCTCTCCAAGCACTACGCACACAAGCTCGCTCAATGACACAATCAACCGGCGAACCGGAAGTCCTCCTCACAGACGATGAAGCCAAGAAGCTTGGTTTTGAGAATTCAATTGCGGTAGAACATTTTTTGAAAGAAGAGTCAGAACGTGCCGTAAAAGAAAGAGAGCTTCAAAAAAAACGAGCAGCTATAGCAGAAGCGCTTATACAGAAAGCAGAGTGTGACATCCCACGCATAATGGTTTCTGACGAAGCGAGGGCGCTCGTTGATGCAACGAAACGCGATGTCGCAGCTCAAGGACTTCCCTTCAACGAATACTTGGCACGCATTGGTAAAACTGAAGAACAAATACAAAAAGAATTGGAAGTTCCCGCTGAAAAGAGAGTCGCTCTCGATTTAATTTTTGGTGAAATTGCACGTTCCGAGAAAATCGTTGGAGATGAAAAAGAGGAAGAACGTCTTTCGCATGCACTCGTGGAACAAGGAGTTGACCATGAAAGAGCACACCAGTATGTCCGTGCAACGGTAATGCGAGAGAAGGTATGGGAACTCCTCGGCGCTCCGGCAATCTCAAAAATGCCAGTAGAGCCTGATGAACAGATAGTTGAAGAGCCTACAAAATAATAAACCTCCACCTTGGCATGTAAACAGAGAGTGGAGTATAGTAATAACACTATGGCAAAAAACATTTCAAACAATATCGTCCCGATGGTTATTGAAAAGACTAACCTTGGTGAGCGCGCCTACGACATATACTCACGTCTCTTGAAAGAACGTATTGTTTTTTTGAGTGGACCAATTGACGACCACACCGCAAACCTCGTTATTGCTCAGCTCCTCTTTCTTGAAGCAGAAGACCCTAAGAAAGACGTATACCTATATATAAACTCTCCGGGAGGCTCGGTATCCGCTGGTTTGGCAATTCTAGACACTATGAACTATGTGAAACCTGACATCGCAACTGTTTGTGTGGGTATTGCAGCATCAGCTGCTGCTGTTATTCTTTCGGCAGGTAAAAAAGGTAAACGATTTACGCTTCCAAACTCAGAAGTGATGATCCATCAAGTGATGGGAGGAGTAGAAGGCCAAGCAACCGACATTGCCATTGCCGCAAAGCATATACTTCGTACAAAAGAGAATTTGAACAAGATTCTTGCAAAAAACACTGGGAAAACGTTCGCGGAAGTAGAGTCTGATGCCGAGCGAGACTACTGGATGACTGCTGACGAGGCAAAGAAGTACGGTATTATTGACCAAATCTACAAAGGAAGAGGCTAGTAAGTGATTTTTCTTAGAATCAAAACGCCCCTAGAAAAGGGGCGTTTTGATTGCATAGTTACGCATACGCCTGCTACAATGAATTTGTTAGCTTTTATGTTCAAAAAAATCAATTGCGCAACGTCAACCGGCAGTGCACGAAATTAGAAATTCCATGATGCGAAGTGTCATTTTAGGCCATATTCAGCCCTTCTCCGTCACACGGGCGCTTTGTATAGTTTAAGGAAATCTGTTCGTACACACTGGCTTGCCTCGCGTTAAGCAGGTATGTCTACAACACTCATATTAATAGTCCTTGCCTTCACCGGCATTATTGGCATTGCTGCCGGCTACACCTTACGTTGGCTCGTAGCACTCGGTCAAAAAGGCTCAGCAGAAATTAAGATTAAGCAACAACTCCTCGAAGCAAGAGAGGAGGCGAAACGTATTGTATCCGAAGGAGAAAAAGAAGCTGCCAGGCTTGGTGGCGAATTAAAAGAAGAGTTACGTGCGAAAGAAGAGTCGTTTACTGCAAAAGAAAGACGTATAGGCGAAAAGGAATCGTTCCTCGATCAGCGCCAACTCGATATCGATCGTGAAGCTGACCGTATAAAGGCACAAATCGAGGAGGTGAAGCGCATTAAAGAACGCGCCGACGGTCTTGTGCTCGAGAGAGAAAAAGCTCTTCAGACAGTTGCAAAACTTACCGAAGAAGAAGCACAAAACGAACTTTTCAAAACAATCGAAAACAATCATCAGGAAGACATGATGGTTCGTCTTCAAAAATTGGAGATAGATGGGAAGGAGCGTCTAGAAACAAAAGCGAGAGAAATCCTTACTACCGCAATCCACCGAATGGGTAACTCAGTACATGCCGATGTACTTACCTCCTCGATTCCCATTCCATCTGACGATATTAAAGGAAAGATTATTGGTCGTGAAGGAAGAAATATTCGCGCATTTGAACGTGCTACTGGCGTTGATCTCATTATTGATGACACACCAGGAATGATTACTCTTTCCTGCTTTGACCCAGTACGTCGCGCTATTGCACGTATTGCACTTGAAAACCTCATCATCGATGCGCGTATCCAACCAGCACGCATTGAAGATGCGGTTGAGAAAGCGAAGGACGAGATAGGAAAAGTAATGAAAGAAAAAGCAGAACAAGCAGCGTACGAGTGCGGTATCCACGGCATCGACCCTCGTCTGATGGCCATTCTTGGTCGTCTTTACTTCCGTACTTCGTACGGCCAAAACGTACTTCAACATTCAATTGAAATGTCTCACGTAGCTGGAATGCTCGCGACAGAGCTTGGTCTTGATCCTAAAGTTGCTAAGGCAGGTGCCCTTTTCCATGACATAGGTAAAGCGGTTGACCACGCAGTGCAAGGTACCCACGTTGAAATTGGTCGTCGTATTCTTGAAAAGTTTGGTGTTGATAAAAGAGTCATTCAAGCAATGCAGGCGCACCATGAAGAGTATCCATATGAAACGCTTGAATCTCTTATTGTGCAGGTTGCGGATGCAATTTCAGGCGGTCGCCCAGGTGCTAGACGCGACTCTGTTGAGAGCTATCTTAAACGTTTGCAAGAACTAGAAGGTATCGCCACTTCATTTGCTGGAGTTGAAAAGGCGTTTGCCATTCAAGCGGGTCGCGAAGTTCGTATATTTGTGAAACCTGAAGAGATTTCAGATCTTCAAGCGCACACACTTGCACGCGATATCGCAATGCGCGTTGAAAATGAACTAAAATATCCAGGAGAAATAAAAATTAACGTCATTCGAGAATCTCGTACCATCGAATTTGCGCGCTAGAACAAAGCATATTTTAAAAAACCTCCCAATCGGGAGGTTTTTTATTTTACATGCTGTGCTTTCTCTTAAAATCTGCGACACATTTATCATACTTTTCCTCTACGTCTGAGCCTTGGAGTAGTTCAAGACAAGCATCATGTGCCTCCTCGTTCAAATTTCGTATCTCACTTTGACTTAATTCTTCGTTTGGATTGCTCATATATGGTTCACTATTTGTAACAGGAAGTATATTTTTAAACATATTTGTCACTTTGTCAATCTATCATCCAGCTATTGCATGAAAAAAGCCTTTGTATATACTGTTTTAAGACCATTTAATAGGATTCATTAGTCATTAGCTATACACACATGAATAAAGCAGATCTCGCAGGAAAAGTTCACGACTTACTAGGTGGCACAAAGACACAGGCCGAAGGAGTTGTTGAGACATTGATTGAAACAATCATTGGCGCTTTGAAGAAAGGCGATGAAGTATCAATCGCAGGACTAGGTATCTTTTCAACAAAGATGCGTCCAGCTCGAACTGGCCGTAATCCTAGAACTGGTGAAACTATTAAAGTTCCATCAATGCGCGTTCCAAAGTTCCGTGCAGCAAAAGGATTGAAGGACGCGGTTAAATAAATCGCCTCTACAAAAAACCGCCTCAGTGAGGCGGTTTTTTAATGTGTCATTGGTTTCGCAAACGTCCATGAGGGCTGTCTTTTCTTCCATTTTTTGCCTGCCTTACATGAGCATGCTTGTTCTATACCTGGTTCAGGAAATCTGACCCCAGTATCACGACAAGCTTTGCACCTATAGTTTTCCTGCATTTCTACTCTTGATAGTTCCATATTTTGGATAATACGCCGATATTACTTTTTGTCAACTTGAGTATAGACCAGGAGTTTGCCCTCCTTATCTAGATACAAAATATAATCGCCAGACACTTTCGTGTTGGGTTGGTTATTTTTGTGCGGGATAAAGCGTCGGTCAAGCGCTCGATCGTCGCCGTCGTTCCTTCCTCCGCCTGACCACGTTCGCACCGTCCGCCGTGCTCGGCGGAAACTGCGGTGCTCGCCTTCGATTCCCTTATCCCGATACAAAATATAATCGCCAGACACTTCCGTGTCTGGCTCATTATTTTTGTGCGGGATAAGGGAATCGAACCCTTGCTATCAGTTTGGAAAACTGATGTTCTACCATTAAACTAATCCCGCCTTCGCCTCGCCAAAGCTCGGCTACGGCGGGCATTGCCCGCGCCGAGCAACGGCGGGTATGGCGAACTCTACCAAAAAAACAGTCACTTTGGAAGCTTAGAGAATTTCTGAGGGAGGGTATACTTCAACGTATGTCTGTTTTCATTCGAACACTACTTCTATCTTTCGCGGGGTTACTTGTTGCAATCATTCTAGGGTTCACCGCTTCTCCTCAGCAAGTATCAATCACCCAAGAACCTCCTGCGCTACAAGAAATCATAGAAGAACTTCCTGTACCGACAGTTGCAAGTACTACAGTTGTTGCAACACCTGAAGTAACAAAAAAACCAATTCCAGCCACACCACCAAAACCTTCGACTGCTACAAATACAGTTGTTGCTCCAGAAGTTGCTCCAGCCCAACCCTCGCTTTCTTCTTCGAACCTTAACACCCTTGCTCGTGCTTCAATTGTGAACGTTCTCTGTGTAACAAAGACGGGAGGACCTCTTAACTCTATTTCAGCAAGCGGTGTCATCATAGACCCTCGTGGCACTATCGTAACCAACGCACATGTTGGCCAATATTTTTTGCTGCGCAATTATCCGTCCGAAAATTTTGTGGAGTGCACCATTCGCACAGGAAGCCCTGCTGCCCCTATGTACACAGCAGAACTTCTGTTTATCTCGCCATCATGGATTCGTGACAATGCAAATAAAATAAACCAAGACCGTCCTACCGGCAACGGTGAGCACGACTACGCCTTTTTACGCATCACGGGCACTGTACATAAAAATATTTTACTCCCCTCCTCATTCCCATACTTGCCGTTATCAGTGAACCCTCCAACAGAAGGTGAGCAAGTATTAGTCGCAGGGTATCCTGCAGGATTTCTCGGTGGAATAACGGTACAAAAAAACCTGTATGCATCATCTGCAAATACAGTAGTGGGTGAACTTTTTACTTTCATATCTGATACCGTAGATCTCTTTTCTCTTGGTGGCACCGTAGTGTCTCAACAGGGGTCTTCAGGCGGAGCTGCGGTAAATGGAAGCGGATCACTAATCGGCGTCATAGCCACTTCAAGCGATGCTCCTGACACGGGCTCCAGAGACCTTCGTGCAATTACCACATCCTACATAATTGCCGACTTTCAAAAAGAAACAGGTGTGAGGCTAGGGACATATTTAATTGGAAATACAGAAGTCACTGCGCGCGTTTTTGCACAAACTACCGCACCAACACTCACACAAATACTCATTGATGCAATCAAAAACAATTAAAATCGGCCATACGATTAAAACGAAGTATCACAGGTATTCTTGACAACCCAAAACCTATTTGTTACTCTATGTATCACTGTAGTACTACAGTGATACATATCATGAATAACGTCACCAAAATTACTCGAGCCCCCAGAAATCCCAAACAAGATATGGTGGCCCTTTATGACGCGTTCTTGTCACTCAAAACACGTGAGGAGTGCGCCGCCTTTTTGCGCGATCTCTGCACGCAGTCAGAACTAGAAGCATTTACAGAGCGTTTCGCGATAGCTCGCCTTCTCGCAAAAGACGTGTCGTATCGAGATACCGCTGATGAAACAGGGGCTTCTACTACAACAGTAACTCGTGTATCCCATTGGCTCCATCACGGACAGGGCGGTTACCGTAGTGTCATAACTCGATTGAATAAAAAATAATCATTCAACAGTCGGGAATGTCTCACGCTCTAACCGTCCATAAAGACGGTTTTTTAGTATATAAAAAAATAAAAACATCATGAAAAACAAAGAAACGAAGCTCACGGACAAAAGTTTGGACGTCGACCCTATCGGTATATTGATGCAATCGACACTTATGAGATGTTTATTCAATATAAGTATGAGTAGGGCCAGCCAAGGACGAAGTGATGAAACGTTTTCGGAAGATGAAATTGTAAGACTGAAGAATGTCCCTGGTGTAATAACTACTTCTGACAAAAAAGATAACGGTGAGTAATTCATTCAACTACGTACTGTCGTAGTTCTGTGGCGATACATAGAAAAGGAAATTAATTAAAAAAATAAAAAACACTATGGAAAAAGAAGCACGTAGAGTACAAAAAGTCACACGACTCAAAGATGAAAACTATTTACTCAAACGCAAAATACCTGGAGCGCTCGCTAAGGAAAACGCGGAGATACGCGAGATGTTAGAGAACGACAAGGCGGACATTTGGGATCTTTTGCGCGAAGAGTAATAGGCGCACCATCGTAGAGCTACGGTGATTGGTGATAGAAAAAATTAATTAAACGTTATGGAAAAATGTATACAAGAACAACGTGAAAGATGGAAGATAAGAAATGCTGATCTTGTGAAGCGCATGTATGACCTCGCAGGCAAACGTATGGTTGGCGAAGGAGTAGGTGCTCCAGAGGCACAAGTGAATCCCCCAAAGGATACTAACAAATAATAAATAGAGAGGTGGAGTCTACTCGTATTCAATTGTCGCAGGAGGTTTTTGTGTAATGTCGTAAAGCACTCGATTTACTCCACGAACTTTCCCGACAATTGCGCTCGATATTTTCTCCAATAATTCGTGAGGAATTTTGTGCCAGTCTGCACTCATGCCATCAACTGAGTCAACTGCGCGGAGCGCAATCATATATTCGTATGTCCTCGCATCTCCCATCACACCAACTACTTTCAGTGGTAAAAGCGCTGCAAATGACTGCCATATTTTTGTGTACTCGCCCGATGCTTTCAACTCTTCTGTAAAAATAGCGTCTGCTTCGCGTAAAATCGAGAGACGGTCTTTTGTTATTTCTCCAACAATACGGACCGCAAGCCCAGGGCCGGGGAATGGATGTCGCCACACCATTTCTTTAGGAAGTCCCAACTCCTCACCGACCCTGCGGACCTCATCCTTGTATAAGTCCTTCACCGGCTCAATAATTTTTAGCTTCATCCTTTCTGGAAGCGTGAGGTTATGATGACTCTTTATTTTTGAAGCATGTTTTGAAGTCGACGCCGATTCAATACGGTCGGGATAAATAGTGCCTTGTGCAAGATACGAAATCTTGTATTTTTTTAACTCTTTTTCAAGCGATCCTTCAAATACTTCCACAAACGCATGCCCAATAATCTTTCTTTTCTGCTCTGGGTCGCTGATACCCGTAAGTTTTTTCAAGAAAAGTTCGCCCGCATCAATCACGTGCAGATTTTTAAAGCCAAGAGCTCGAAGCGACTTAGATACACTCTCTACTTCCCCTTTTCTCAAGAGCCCTGTATCAACAAACACCGCGTGAAGTCGATTTCCAATTGCTTTATATAAAAGGGTTGCTGCAACGAGTGAATCAACACCACCTGAAATACCAACTACAACATGCTCATTACCAATCTCCGTTTTCAAATCATCAATGATTTGAGTTGCGACCTTCTTCATACTCCAATTTTTCTTCGCTTTACAGATATCAAAAAGGAAATTCGAGAGCACTTTATTTCCCTGCACCGTGTGAGTTACTTCAGGATGAAACTGAATGCCATAAAACCGACGTTTTACATCTGCGTACCCAGCGTTTGGGCAAGACGAAGTTCCTGCAATAACTGAGAATCCTTTTGGTATTTTTGTTGCTTGGTCGCCGTGCGAAAACCACACAACCTCTTTTGATTTCAAACCTTTGAAAATACCTGTCTTTGATTTAATAGAAAGCACTTCTTTGCCAAACTCTTTTTCTTCTTTGTTTTGTACTCGCCCACCAAGCATGTGAGCCATCAATTGATGCCCATAACAAATACCTAGCACAGGAACACCGAGCATAAACACACCCTTGTCTGGAAGCGGGCCTTTTTCTAATACAGAATGAGGGCTTCCAGAAAGGATAATTCCGACAGGGTTAAGTGCTTTAATTTCAGCAAGCGTTGCATCGCATTGCAAAATCTCGGCTTTCACACCGAGGTCACGAACCCTTCTTGCAATGAGGTGAGCAAACTGTCCTCCGAAATTGAGAACAACAATCATACCCGAGGATAACACGAGTCAGTCTTTCTACACAAATTTACAGAGATAATTTCTTTTTCCAGCTCTAAACATTTTTTTTCACAAACAAAAAACAACCCGTTGGGGTTGTTTTTTGAGGGAAGATCGCATTCGGCTAGATTCCTACTTTAATGCTACCGCTTCCACTACCTCCGACATCTATTTTAATATCTTCCACTTTCGTTTCTGTTTTAATATCAGTTTTCACTTCAGCCTTACCGTCTATATTGAGGTCAAACGGAAAGATTTGCATTGATCTTGGAGATTCATCTCTGTCTTCCAACTCTTTGGAATCTGAATCCTGAGTTCTTTCGTTACTTTTTAATTCAGTAGATTTTCTATCATCAAACAGGATTTTAATGTCTATGCTTTTTGGTGCCTTAAGATACACAGTTAATCGATTGGTTGTTACGAGAGCCCATTGGTAGGAATGGAATGCGTCTGAAAAGTTTTTTGCTTCAAGGAATGCATCACCTTTTGCTGAAAGAGCGACTGCAGAATCTATTTGTGCCGTAACCTTTGCTGAAGTGGCACTCTCTAGCTTACTTCCAACTTGAGTAAAGAGACTCTGAGCTTCTCTGATAGAAGCTTTCGCTTTTAGACCCATAAGAACTGCGGTTTCTTCCTTGAGGTGGGCATTTATGTTGTTGTCCCCTTTGTTTTCTTTAAGATTATCTTTTGACTCTGCGCTCACGTTTGCGTTTCCTTCAGCATTCATGCGTAACTTCGAAACGAGAAGTGCTTTTTGACGAATGAGCACACGTAAATCGTTTGTGTCTCCGTCAGTATCAATTTGAGCAAGTACGGACTCATGAGCGTCGAGATTACTTTCAAAGTTTGATGCAAGCCCAATAGCGGCAGATGCGTTTTTCTTTTCTAACTCTTTTGTGTGCGCTAAAGCTAAGTCAGCTCGCCCCGCGAAGTTTTTTGAAAGTTTTGCGTTCACATCTCCCGTGAGTTTATGATCCGATGCGAGTTTTGCAGCTTCAGCAAGTCGTCGTTCAGCAATTTTAGCTTCAAATGCAGCTTTCGATTCAAGCGAGAAGGCCAAAGCACTTCCCACATTTTCATTAACGCTTACTTTCATTGGATAGAATAAATCTCCTGGCACTGAACCCTCAGCTGCGTATGAAGCGCTTCCTGAGAGAATGAGTGCAATTATTATTGCAATAGGCATATATTTTTTGTTTACGTGTAGTAAAGATAAAGGTGAGAAAAAATTTCCTCTCACACTAGTAAGACGTGCTCTGTCTACTTCACTTACACCACGCAGTGGTTTCATCGCCATATACTCCGTCACCACACGATCCAATTTCTCCTGTTCTACAGTAGAAAGCGTGGTGGATTCAGCTGCTTTTTTTATGTATTCAATGAGATTAATTTTCATAGGAAAGCATAGTGCGAAGTTTAGTAATAGCACGATGAAGCCGAACAGAGATAACGTTTTCAGTATCTCCCGTTATATCTGCTATCTCTTTCGGCGAGAAGCCATCAATAAAACGCATCGTTATTACAGCGCAGTATTGCGGAGGAAGTTTGGGAAGCTGTTCCTGCACTTTGAGTATGAGGTCTTGCTCATCAATGTGTGTTTCTGTTTCCCATACACTCCCCTCTGCAAGTTCAGCATCAACAAACGATCGCTTCTCTTCGCTCATATCGTCTAACGATTGCGTCTTTTTTCGACGATACTCATCAATAATGAGGTTACGCATAATTTTGTATAGAAATGCTTTAAACTGTTTTATTTCACCGCCTCCGCGGACGTAATCCCATGCTTTGATGAACGTATCTTGGGTAAGGTCGAGAGCTCGTTCACGAGAGCCTGTCCGAAAAAATGCATGACGAAACAAACTATCGTGATGTTCACGAAACACTAAAAGAAAAGCCCCTTCGGTATCTTTTTCTTTCATGCCTCTATTGTCGGGACGTACATAGCGTAATTCCCTTACGGTAACATTAGAGTGACAAACGTTTCGTCCAGTTCTCGGCAACTTTTTTGGCTTTTTTGGCTGAAATACCAGTATAGGCTGAAGGATTTTTTAGAATATCTTTTTGCGCATCAGTCATTTTTGCAAGGTACGGAATCATGTCAGCATCCGAGAGCGCTACTTCTTCAAGCCCTTTCCTTTCGCTTTGTGCGGTAAGTGTAAGATTTCGAACCTTCTCATGCGCATCGGGATGCCCCAAAGATGCAAGTAAAATATAAAGTGGTTCGGCAGCGACTGAGCCTCTCCCGAGCGCAAGATTCTTTTCAAGATTTACTTTATCGACACTCAATTTTTCAAACGTTTTTTGCAAGCGTTTCGTTGCCGAAAGTGTGTATGCAATTGATTCACCATACGTTCTTGAAGAAGCAGAGTTGGTGAGGTCGCGCTGGTGCTCGCTTATTTGGTCTAAAAATACCGTGACCGTGCGAGGCATTACTATTTTCCAAAGACTTTTTACATTTTCAAAATTAATAGGATTTCTTTTTTGAGGCATGGTAGAAGAACCAACTTGATCTTTCCCAAACTCCTCACCTATCTCCCCTATTTCAGAGCGCTGGAGTGCACGCATATCGTCAGAAAGATTGGCGAGAACGCCGAGCGTTATAGAAACCTCTGCCATCAAACGTGTCATGGGTTCTGGTTGTGTCACCTGTGTCGATTGTTCAGATGCTTCAAGACCAAGCTCAGAAAGCACATCTTTCTCAAACGATTCTGGGTCATCAAAGAAAAGTGAAGATGCGTTGTATGCTCCCACTGCTCCTGAGAACTTTCCTTTAAGTTCTTTGGCAAGCGCTTCAAGTGCTTCAATACATACTCCGAGTCTGCTCACGTATCCTGAAAGAGCAAAACCAAAGGTTATTGGGACTGCATGTTGGCCGTGCGTACGCCCTACTTGCACGGTTTCAGCTTCCCGCAATGTGAGCATTATCAACGTCTTCTCTAAGTCTTTCAGTGCTGGTACTAACACAACTTGTACAGCATCTCTAAAACGAGCCGCGTTTGCAGTATCAATAATGTCGTATGACGTTGCAGTCATGTGGACATACGGCTTTGCACTATCCGACACTTTTGAACGTATAACATTAACGAGTGCGCGGATGTCATGACGAATCTTTTCTTCTTCTTCATACACTTCTTCGGAGGTCACCGAAGCGCAGGCCTTTTCGACTTCTTCAACAACAGCCGATGGGCAAATATTTCGCTTTTCGAGCGCTTTCAAAAGACCAATTTCCGCGCGAATTTTATATGAAAGAAATCCCCTGTCCGAAAAATATGGGGCAAGTGATTCATCAAAGTAACGATAATCAATAGGAGAGATTGAATCAAAGGAGGTTTTTGGTCGCATCAGGCTAGTGTATCGCACTCGTACACAATTTCATAAATAAACACTGCTCATATGAGCAAAAATTCCGAAAAGGTGGTATTGTCTCATTTGAAACTAGCTAGGAAGAAGTTCCGATCCTGAGGGCGTAAACAAAGTTTTCGCCCCTTCACTTCGGAAAAAATGAATGTTTTCATTCATTTTCTTCCAAAGCTCGGGGCGTAGTATACCGGTAGTACGTCTGCTTTGGGAGCAGATAGACCGAGTTCGATTCTCGGCGCCCCGACAAAATAAGGAGACACGTGCGGAGCATTGGGCGACTATATTTTGTCCCTAAGCGCCGAAAATCGAAGAAAGCCACGCGCGAAGCTTTTCCCGAGCTCGAGGGAAAGTGCGTGGCGCCGTGGTCAGGGGTACTTAGTATTTTGCGAGAGCACGAAGCAAAATACTAAGTACCGGTGACCGATTCTCGGCGCCCCAAACACTTAGGATCCTAAGATAATGTCCCTTAGGTGCCTAACCTTGGCGGTTCTCTTTTCTGTATCCAAATGCACTGCTAGTACATCAAACTGCCATTCACCGTCTATTTCATGTGAAACAAGATATTCTTCTATCACTCTGAGGAGGCGTTTAACTTTTTGTGGGTGCACATTCTCCTCAGGTCTATATGTTTCATATGGAACACCTCGCTCCCCCATTTCATGTGAAACAGACTTAACCTCAATAAAGCACCAGACTCTTTTGCTATCGAGTGCGACTATATCAATTTCGCCGTATTTCCTTCTATAATTCTTGTCCTTTATAAAATAGCCTTTACTTTCAAGAAACTCCCGCGCTATTCCTTCCCCGATGGTTCCTATTTCATTATGCTTAGCCATGAAGTTTCATAGGGAACGCGTTTCACGTGAAACATATTGGACATGTCTTTTATCAGAATATCCTTATTTATCAACATATTATCTCATTTTCCTTGAAAATCAATGAAGTTTCAATGATGTCCTTTATGCACATAAAACACAGTTTTATCCACAAAAATCAAGTATGCCACGTGAAACGCGTTTCCTGTGAAATGCACTACACGGCAGCAGTTATCTTTAAAATCTGCTCTATTGGCACGGGTATTTCGGTTGAAACGCCTTCAAGTGTAAATATCAATACCGTCTTGTTGTTCTGAGATTCGATGCCTTTTAGGTAGTATCTTGTTTTGTTTACACTCGTTATGAGTCTGGTGCCACTCAAATCGAGATGCACATTCATACCAACAAGCCCTCTTGCTTGTCTTAAGATTTTTGAGTCACGGACATTGCCGAATTGTATGACCTCTGATCCCATTTAAATTTGTGCGGGTATCGGGAATCGGTTACAACTCTCGACTCACCCATGTTCGTCTCGGTCGCAACCCCCGCTCACGGTTTTCCGAAATGGAAAACATCGCTCCGCGCTTCGATCCCCTTATCCAAGCTGAAAACTCAGCTTGAACCCCTCTATAGTTTAATACAGAAATGTGCGGGTATCGGGAATCGAACCCGAGTCTCGTCCTTGGCAAGGACGCATTCTACCACTAAACCATACCCGCAATGTGCTTATTTATAACATACATAAGCACTAAGGAGCTAGGTAGCGTAGAGCGTAATTTTAATGACGTAATCAATCTAAGGATTTGTTGGAATTGAGAGGGTAGCGTAGGATAGAGCAGTTGCTCCTGTGGTGAAATGGATATCATAACTGCCTTCGAAGCAGTCGTTGGGGGTTCGAATCCCTCCGGGAGCACTCGTATTTGAAAAACCGGCGATATACCGGATTTTTCATGTACGCTCCCGTAGGGATTTGAAAAGTAAAAAGGAGATTGAATCCCTCACGAAGCCCAATTGGAATTCGTATCGTACAATGATTGAAATGAGTAAGTTTATTATTCCAGAAGACGTATTGAAGGTATCTGAAGGCTTGGAAAGCGCTGGCTTTGAAGCATACCTCGTGGGTGGATGCGTACGTGACCTCATCATCGGAAGAACGCCAAAAGACTGGGACATTACCACAAACGCAACACCAGAAAAGATACAAGAAATTTTCCCCGAAACCTTCTATGAAAACATATACGGAACCGTTGGCGTGGTGGGGGAGTCAGAAGACCCAACTCTCAAAATTATTGAAGTTACGCCGTACAGAAAGGAGGGAACGTATTCAGATGCCAGACGCCCAGACACTGTTGAGTTTGGCGTATCGCTCGAGGAAGATTTGAAACGCCGTGACTTTACCGTAAATGCAATGGCGTATAGACCAAAAACAGGGGAGCTGGTAGACCAGCACGGAGGACACGAGGATGCTAAAAAACGACTCATTAGAGCGGTAGGGGAGCCAAAAGTGCGATTCGAAGAGGATGCGCTTCGCATGATGCGGGGAGTCAGACTATCAGCCGAACTTGGTTTCGCGATAGAACAAAAAACAGCTGAAGCAATTCACGAAACCTCTGAACAGTTGAGCAAAATTTCAAAAGAAAGAATACGAGACGAACTCATCAGAATTATAGAAACAAAGGAGCCGATGCAAGCTCTGTTTGTGTCGCAAAAATTAGGACTTTTGAAACACATTTCGCCGAGCCTAGAACACGGTATTGGGATTGATCAAAACCAAGCACATTCCTTTGATGTGTTTGAACACTTACTCCGCGCACTCCAACATTCAGCAGACAAGGAGTGGCCTTTTATAATCCGACTTTCTGCTCTGTTTCATGACGTAGGAAAGCCTGCAACGAGAAGATGGTCTGAGGAAAAGAAGGACTGGACGTTCCATGGACATGAAGTGGTAGGGGCAAGAATGACCAGAAAAGCCCTCACTGAGCTTCGTTTTCCGAGCGAAACAATAGAGAAAGCCACCAACTTGGTTCGCTGGCACATGTTCTTTTCAGACCCAGACAAAATAACTCTTTCAGCAGTGCGTCGTATGATTGCGAATGTAGGACAAGAAAACATTTGGGATCTATTAAACTTACGCATATGCGATCGCATTGGAACTGGACGCCCTAAGGAGCAGCCGTTTCGTTTTAGAAAATATAAATCAATGGTTGAAGAGGCACTTCGCGACCCTGTTTCAGTTGCCATGCTCGCAATTAATGGCGCCGACATCATGAGCCACTTGGATGAAAAACCCGGACCTCGTATTGGTTGGATGCTTCACGCGCTTCTTGAGGAAGTACTTGAGGATCCAGAAAAAAATACCAAAGAATACCTACTAGAAAAAACACGAGTCCTTACTAATCTTGAAGACAAAGTACTTCGTGCCATGGGCGAAGAGGGGAAAGAAGCGAAGGCAGAGGCGGAGGGTGAGGAACTCGCCACCATACGCGCCAAGTACCACGTCGACTAAGTATTTAAAGTAGGAACCCTCACTACTCCCTATAACCTAAGAATTGTTCTTGTCCTATAGAAAAAGCCCGCTGTACGGAAACCCCGTATAGCGAGCCTTTAAAGGACAGAATATTTTATAGCGCCTCTTTATCTATATGTTAGCGTAAGCGCGTATAATCAAGTGCTTATTCTGTCTTCGAAAGAACTGTCCTATATAAGTATTACCTGTCCTTTAAAAATTTGAAAGCATCCACCTGTGCATATTGTTCACCTGAAACCTGAAATCAATATAAAAGACCCCATGTTGGACCTCGTAGGTCCAACATGGGGTCGATGGTCAGTTGGTAGTGATTTCAAGAACGATTGGGCAGTGGTCGGACCCTAGTTGATTGGGGAGAATTGTCGCTTCTTTCACTTTTTCTTTTAGCACATTAGACACAAAAAAATAGTCGATGCGCCAACCAACATTCCGCTCTCTAGACTTTGCAAAGTTACTCCACCACGAGTAGTGCCCGTTTCCCTTTGTGAACATGCGGAACGTATCAACAAATCCTGCTCCAACAATTTTATCAACTCCTTCACGCTCTTCCTTTGTAAAGCCATGTTCTCCTTCATTTGCTTTCGGATTAGCTAGGTCATCTTCCGTGTGAGCCACATTCAAATCTCCGCAGAAAATAACGGGTTTCTTTCTCTCTAATTGCTGTAGGTATTCAAGAAACGCCTTGTCCCACGCAGTATGTCGCAACGATAAACGCCCTAGATCGCCCTTAGAATTAGGGGTATAAACGGTGACAACAATAAAAGTATCAAATTCGAGCGCTAGAACCCTGCCTTCCGCATTTGTGTCGCCATAAGAATCCTTGAGAGTATACTTTGAAGCAATACTCTCCGGAATATCAAGCGTGATACTGATTGGTTTAATTTTAGTGAAAACTGCCGTTCCTGCGTATCCTTTTTTTGCAGCAGAGTTCCAATATTCTTCATACTCCGGCAAATCTACTTCCGACTGATGTTGTTCAGCTTTTGTTTCCTGCATGCAAAAAATGTCGGGCTTTTGCTCCTCTAGGAAGGGGACGAGGAGTCCTTTGCGGTGCACTGCCCGAATACCATTAACGTTCCACGATATAAGTTTCATAGTGACTATTTCTAGTATTCTATCGCGATATACCTACTTCGCTCTTCGCTTCCCATGAAACGCGCGGTGTATGTCTAACAAATGCTTATCCGTTACGTGCGTATAAATTTGTGTAGTGGCAATATTTGCGTGCCCTAAAAGCGCTTGCACAGAGCGGAGATCGGCGCCGTTTTCCAAAAGATCGGTTGCAAATGAATGTCGTATAACGTGTGGCGTTACTTTTTTTGTTATTCCTGCCTCAATCGCACGTTTTTTTATCATTCGTTGAATATCGCGAGGGGTGATGCGATGTAATTTTTTAGGTCTTCCTTCTATAAATAGGGCTTCTTCTAAGTCTTTTCTGGCTTTTAAATATGCAGAGACAGCAATTTTTGCGGTGGGAGAAAGAAACACCACACGAACCTTGTCGCCTTTTCCTCGCACCGAAAGCTCATCACGAGAAAGGTCAATATCGGAATCAAGTGCGCAGAGTTCTGAGACGCGAAGTCCCGTAGAAAACAAAAGTTCGAGTATTGCTTTATCTCTGAGGTCTTTCGAATCCGTCCCTTTTGGAGCTTTCATTAAACGATCAAGCTCAGCCGAAGTAATGAGGTCGAGAGATCGCTCTGGAACTTTAGCAAGCTCGATCCGCTCTGGAGGAAGTGATAGCGTGCCACGTCGAGTGAGATATTTCAAAAAAGCACGGAGTGCAATTAAATAGTAATTTTGCGTCTTTCGTTTCATCGTTCCTAGGTTGGTACCAGGTTGACGATTAAGCCAAAGACGAAATTCGCGTATTTTTTCTTCTGTGATGTCTTTTTCTGACTCAGCTTTTGCAAACTCAATAAATCGAGTGAGGTAGTGATCGTAGTTTTCTACCGTTTTCACACTTCTACCTTTCGTAATCTCAATATATTCAAGAAATTCTTGCTTTAGGGCACGGAGGTTCATGATTTTTAGTATAGCGTAAAGTGCGCACAATATCGTTGCGAAAATGACTATAGTGTGGTATGGTGGCTCACATGCTCACTAAAACTCAGAAAACTCGAACGATGAAGGCGGTACAGAAGCACCAGACTGATACTGGGTCTGCAGCGGTACAAGTAGCACTCCTCACTAAACAAATCACCGAGCTTACGGTACATCTTAAAAAACACGCTAAAGATAAGCACTCACGCCGAGGCCTCCTTCAAATGGTCGCCGATCGCAGAAGCCATCTTAAGTACCTCGAAAAAACTGACAAGAAAGAGTACGGTAAAGTCATCAAAAGTTTGGGCTTGAAGAAATAAGCAAACACCCTTTTTGGTGTGATCTTTTGAAAATTAATAATAGTAGTGTTTTCCACTAACTGTTTTCGGTGCTTTGCGCCTATACTAAAGTTATGGAAACACAACCAAGATTTCGATCTGTAAGAGAGGAGTTAAAGTCTGATGCGCTCGATGCACTTATGCGTCTGATCGTAAATAGAGACCCTAATTCTCGAGACGGCAAGCGTCGAAAACGAAGCCAATAAGTATCCTCGCTTTTTTCTAGAAATTTTTATTCTTTTTGCTTGTATAAGGGGAAAACAACGTTAAGCTGTACTTACGTTCTTTTTTTGAAAAGTTCTTTATTATTTTTATAACAATATTTTATGGCAGCAATTAAACACAAAGCCCAGCGCGTCGCGCTTTTCATAGACACACAAAATTTATATCATAGTGCAAAAAACCTTTATCATGCGCGCGTTAACTTCGCGAACGTTCTCAAAGATGCCGTTGCAGGACGTATTCTTATCCGCGCAGTCGCATATGTCGTAACCACAGAATCAGGCGAGGAGAAAGCGTTTTTTGACGCGCTCACAAAAATAGGAATCGAAACAAAAACGAAAGAGCTCCAAATCTTTTACGGTGGTGCTAAAAAGGCTGATTGGGATGTGGGTATGGCTGTAGACGCAGTCAAAATGGCACCAAAATTAGATGCGGTAATACTCGCAACAGGGGATGGAGACTTTGTACCGTTAGTTGAGTATCTCAAAAACAGTCATGGTACTCAAGTTGAGGTTATGGCATTTGGTAAATCTTCGTCCTCACGACTCCGTGAAGCGGCCGATGATTTCATAGACATGTCTCTCGAACCAAAAAAATTCCTTATGACGGGTGCGAAATACAATCTTCTCGATATAGCAGCTGGGGCTATTGGTGCGGGCTCACATGCAGACAAAGATTTCCCTGATGATGAATCAGAGCCGCAAGTAGTGGGCTCAGATACTGACGAGAGATAATTAACGTGCTCTCGTAGACTGTGACGAGTGAGGGTGATTTTGTTATAGTTCAGGTATTACTTTAACTTAGCGAAACGCTTAGATAGGTAGGCTTCAAGAAATACTTGAGACCTAAAATCTAAGCGGTTCGCATACTAGTGTATGCAAAAAAAAGAATTCTCGACCGAGATTGGTGGTAAAACTCTCACCGCGACATTCACCGACCTTGCGGAACAAGCGCACGGGAGTGTACTTGTTCGTTACGGCAACACCATTGTTATGGCGACTGCTGTTATGGGGAAAAAGGAACGAACCGATATCGATTATTTTCCACTGACCGTAGAGTACGAGGAAAAATTTTATGCGTCAGGCCAAATCCTCGGCTCTCGTTTTATGCGAAGAGAAGGACGACCTTCAGAAGAAGCGGTGCTTTCAGGACGCGTCATCGATAGGACTATCCGACCACTATTTGATCATAATCTCCGACAAGATGTACAAGTTGTCACATCGGTACTTTCGATAGACGAAGACGATCCAGATGTAGTGGCTGTAAACGCAGCATCTATTGCGACAGCGGTATCTTCTATTCCCTGGGGAGGCCCAGTATCTGCAGTACGAATCGGAATGAAAAGAGGTTCGGACGAACTTGAAGTCAATCCTACGTACGCTTCAAGAGACAGCGAAAACACAATTCTTGATGTGTTGGTGTGCGGTAAAGACGGAGTTATCACCATGATTGAGGTCGGCGCTAAGGAGGTTTCTGAAGATGTATTAATTCAGGCGTTCGAAAAAGGTGTTGCTGAAATTGAAAAAATACAAGAGTTTCAGAAAAAAATAATTGCTGAAATTGGCAAAATAAAAAAAGAGGTTCCTGAGCGAGTCACTAACCCAGAAATTGTGAAGCTCTTTGATGAACTTGGTAATGCGTTCTCAGAAGGAGTATTTAGTAACACCCCAGGAAAAGAAGAGATGGGAAGAGTGAAAGATGCATTTATTAAGCGCGTAGCAGAACTGTTTCCAACAGAAACAAAAGCCGCTGACGTGTACTTTGATGCGCAAGTAGAAAAACTAATGCGTGAAAGGGCTATTGAAAAAGGGGAGCGAGTGGACGGTAGAAAAATGGATGAACTTCGACCGCTCTATGCAGAAGCGGGTGGTTTTTCTCCAATACTTCATGGTTCTGGAGTGTTCTATCGCGGAGGAACTCATGTATTTTCTGCTCTCACACTTGGCGGACCAGATGACTCTCTCATTGTTGATTCTATAGAGGGCCGAGAGCAGAAAAAAAGATTTATGCACCACTACAACTTCCCACCATTTTCAGTCGGTGAAACAGGACGCTTTGGTGGCATGAATAGACGCATGATTGGCCACGGAGCATTGGCAGAAAAAGCTCTCTCAGCTGTCATCCCACCAAAAGAAACATTCCCTTACACTATTCGTCTTGTATCTGAAGCCTTTTCATCAAATGGTTCGACATCAATGGGATCGGTCTGTGCGTCTGTTCTCGCACTGATGGATGGGGGAGTTCCCATAAAAGCTCCTGTTGCAGGAATTGCGATGGGAATCTTTTACGATAGTCCATCGCGTTACGCTGTGATGACTGATATACAAGGACCAGAAGATCATCACGGAGACATGGACTTTAAAGTTGCCGGTACCGCAGAAGGTGTAACCGCAATTCAGCTCGACGTGAAAGTTGAAGGTGTTCCTGTAGCAGTGCTCACCGAAGGATTAGCATCTGCAAAACGTGCACGTCTTCAAATTCTCGCCCGAATGAACGAGGCAATTTCTGCGCCACGACCAGATATTTCGCCGCGTGCTCCGAAAATAGTTTCACTCACTGTCCCAGTAGATATGATTGGTATGGTAATAGGCCCTCAAGGAAAAAACATTAGAAAGATTGAAGAGGAAACGGGAGTTACCTCCGTGACCATCGAAGATGACGGGACTGTCTTTGTCACCGGCAAAGGGGACGCCCCAGAAAAAGCCGCGAACATAATTAAAGACATGACGAGAGTATTTCATTCGGGCGACGTAATAGAAGGTGAGGTAACGCGACTAATGAACTTTGGTGCATTTGTGCGCATCGGAGGGAAGGCAGAAGGATTGGTGCATATTTCCGAAATTGCACCATTTAAAATTGCGACGGTAGAAGAGGCCCTTGCAGTTGGTGAAAAAGTAAAAGTTGTAGTGAAAGAAATTGATGACCAAGGACGAGTAAATCTCTCTATTAAAATGATTGATCCTGAGTTCGCGGTACGCAAAAATTTAAAACCTGCGGAAAATGATTCTTCGGGAGGAGAGAGAAGGGGTTACAATGATAGACAGAATGGCGGAGGAAACAGAAATGGAGGAGGGCATCGTTGGTGATAGCTTGCTTCAAAAAGAGATCGATGGAATAACGACTCCTTCGAAGGGCGCGACTGTTTCTATATCTGATGAACTACTAGCCGCAGCATCAAAGGAGATACCTGAGAAACCGGTTACTGTCAAAAAGGATTCTGTTATTAAACAGCCGGTATCTTTTGAAACGCTTGTTAAAACGCTCGAACATTCTAACGCACCAACACCAACACCAACACCAACACCAACACCAACACCAACACCAACACCAACACCAACACCAACACCAACACCAACACCAACACCAACACCAACACCAACACCAAAGAGTGTACTGCCGACACCATCGAATCACCCAGCGTCACTACAAGACGCTATTACTCCAAAACAAAATGAGGTGAAGGAAACCGTCACACCAGAAGGGTTACCTCGAATTCGAACCTACGCTACTGACATGAGTGAGGAAATTAGAAAACGAGGAAGCACTATAAGTTCAATTGTTGGAGCTGAACAAAAACGCGCTCAAGAATCGGGAGTTTATGATGACCCTCGTCCAAAACGAAACCGTATCATGATGTTTCTATTAGGAACAGCATTCCTTTTCTTACTTGGCGCAGGAGCGCTTGGTCTAGCGCTACTTAAAGGACCTGAAAAAGAAGTAGTACCTCAACGCGTAGCGCTTATTCCAACAAATAAATTTGAATTAATTCCTCTCGATACAAGCGCCTCGTTAGCCCAGATACTTGGTTCTGTGCGGAACACAGCAACGCTTAGTTTAGGGGAGGTTGAAGAGATCGGTGTAACGCAAAACGGGATTTCCCTTTCTCCAGAAGAAATTCTTACAGCTCTTGGAGCGCCAAATGAACTCGTTCGAAACATTACTCACGTGATGCTTGGTGTACACGCATTCGACCGAAACCAACCATTTATATTAATTACCGTTATTGCATACGATCGTGCGTTTCAGTCAATGTTGCAATGGGAGCCACGCATGAATGAAGGTTTAGGAGATTTCTTTAAACCCTCAGGATTGGTGCAAGGTAGTGTAGCGGAGGTTCCGCCAGCGCTCACCTTCACTGACCGAGTACTCCAAAACATAGATGTTCGAGAGAGCCAACTTGAATGGCGTATTATGTATACTTTTTTGCGACGCGATTTAATATTGATCACCACAAATGACAGTACGCTTCGAGAAATTGTCACTAGATTGGGACTTCAAAAAACCCGTTAGATACATATTTCTTCGTAAGTGCGCACACTAATAGTTCATGTTAGGATACTCGCATGCTTACTCATACTCAGATAGATTCGTTCAAAAAAATCCTCGAGGAGGAAAAAAAATTACTCGAAACTGAACTGTCAGAACTCGGCAGTCAAAACCCTTCGAACATGTCGGATTGGGTTCCATCAAAACCTTCTGGAGAAGAGTTTGGTGCTGATATGAATCAGAATGCAGACATTATTGAAGACATGCAAGACAATAGCGGCGCTCTCAACGAACTTGAAGAAAGACTTCGCAACGTAGTACAGGCGCTCGAAAGAATTCAGGAGGGAACCTACGGAGTATGCGAAGTATCAGACGAACCAATTGAAATGGACAGACTCAATGCAAACCCCGCAGCATCTACGTGCACGAAGCACATGCAATAAATCTGTTCGCGAAATAATTCACACATACAAAACTCCACATACTACGATTAACCGTAGTATGTTTGTACACTTCGATGTCTCTCTAGAAAGGAAATTTTAAAGTAGGATACGTATATGTTTGCTCGAGTGTGCAGCATTCAACCAGGGTTCCCCACGTCGAGCCAAATAAATGTTGAGGCAGATGTTTCACGCGGACTCTATTCATTTGCAGTAGTAGGACTTGCAAGCAAGGCGGTTGAAGAAGCGCGTGACAGAATCTCATCGGCCATAAAACATAGCGGGTTTACCTCACCGAAAAGCCACAACCACAAAGTAGTTATTTCACTTGCTCCTGCTGATGTAAGGAAGGAACGTGCGGTATTTGACTTACCAATGGCGCTTGCATATCTTCTATCGGCTGAGGAAATATCTTTCGATCCGACACAGACTATTTTTTTAGGTGAACTTGGTCTTGATGGAACACTACGACCGCTTCGCGGAGTACTCTCTGCAGCAATTGCAGCCAAAAATCTTGGTTTCAATGAAATCATTGTGCCGAAAGAAAATGCAGAAGAAGCATCTCTCATTGAAGGCATATATGTTGTGGGTATTGAAACACTTTCTCAAACTATCGAGCACATTACTAAAAAGAAAATTGTCCCTCACACGCCACATACTAATCACATACAAGCGCCTACATCTCCACACGTGGACATGTCTGATATCCGTGGACAAGAAACGGCAAAACGAGGCCTCGAGATTGCGGCTTCCGGTAGACACAACATTGCTTTCATTGGTCCACCAGGTACGGGGAAAACAATGCTCGCGACAGCACTCGCAGGAATTCTTCCTACATTGTCATTTGAAGAAGCGGTTGAGGTTACCTCAATACATTCAATTGCAGGAACATTAGCGGATACACTCATCTCTTTACCTCCGCTTCGTACACCTCACCACACTTCATCGTACGTAGCACTCGTTGGTGGAGGTGCATTATTAAAACCTGGCGAAATCACTCTCGCCCACCGAGGAGTTTTATTTTTAGATGAGTTTCCTGAATTTGAGAGACGAGCACTTGAAGCGCTTCGCGAACCTTTAGAAAATCGATCGATTACTATTGCGCGCGCAGTAGGTTCTGCGATATTTCCTGCAAACATAATGTTGGTCGCAGCAATGAATCCGCCGAAGCCAAATGCAGACCCGCGAGAAGTAGCGCGTTTTTCAAAAAAACTTTCGGGAGCTATTATCGATCGTATCGATCTCTGGGTAGACGTGCCTCACGTATCTCACGAAAAATTAAGTGGCGGCGCTTTGGGAGACTCATCCTCAAATATTCGCCAGCGAGTTGAACAAGCGAGGTTTAGACAACGCGAGCGAAATTTATCACATACACAATCAGCAATAACAAATAGCGAACTTCCTGGAAAAGTGTTGGGGGTAGGGCTCGGAATAGGAGACGAAGCAACAAAAACATTAGCGGATGCAACGAAAACATTTAAATTATCACCTCGTTCATACCATCGAATACTACGACTTGCGCGCACCATCGCTGACTTAGATGAGAGCGAGAAAGTCACAAAACATCATGTACTCGAAGCACTACAATATCGCCCACGATTTCTACAACATTAATTTTTCCGAAAGATCCTCATGTTATAAAGACGGTAATGGCTGACGTACCTACTGCACCAAGCGCATCCCCTAAAAGCAAAGCTGCTTCTTTTTTCAAAGGAAAAAAAAGAATTCCCGAAGATTCTTATAAAGCATGGCTAACGTGGGCAATCATAGTAGATTTGCTTTTGTGTTGGTTGCCGGGAGCCGGTAGCGTATACATCAGTTTTTGTTATGGAATATGGTGGCTTAATGGATATTATCTCGATAAAGCCACTTCAAAAGCAGTGACTGGTGCCATTGCTGAAATTGTCCCTTTCGTTCCAGCAGCATCTTGGTTTGTTTGGTCTTCATACAAAATTAACAAACTAAATACACAAGCACCGGAAGAGGAGGCGGAACAAGAAGCTGAGGAAAATAAAGCTGTAAAAAATCAAGCAGGGATGTTTGCGTTTCAGTATGTCGGCGGGAAAAGTGATACTGAAACTAGCGCAGCAAATGACAACCAGCCACGCGCTGAAACAATTGCAAAAACACAAAATCCTCCCCTCCAACAAACAGCAAGTACACTTGAAAACAAAAATCCAGAGACGTCTCAAGCAAGCACGTTGGGGCTTTCAGAAAGCGGTGGTTATCAACCACGACAACCTGCGTTTAGACAAAACGCATCACAAAACAATAATGACCCTGAGTCTCAAACTGACCTATTGAGTGAGCCGCCATTAAACGACGCTGAGTCAGATGATGGGGATTATTTTGATAACGCGCGCGCAGCGTAGTCTCTCTCCTTAGAACGGGTTCGCAGCACCTCGAATCTCGAAGTGAAGGTGCGCTCCAGTCGAACGACCAGTGTTTCCTGACAATCCAATAACCTGTCCTCGAACGACACTTGAACCAGCACTTACGTTGGTCGCCGACAAATGACCATATACGGTCTGAGTTCCGTTAGAACATTGAATGACAATATAATCTCCATATCCGCCGTTCCATCCAGAATCTCGACTCACCATAACCGTACCAGGACATGACGCGAGAATTGATGAACCAATCGGCGTACTAATATCAACTCCGTTATACCCGTGAATGCCTTGCGATTTTCTACCTCCAATAAGGGGACGCAGATAGTATCCTTCAATTACCGGTCCACCGCTTCCAAGAATTGGTGCCTTGGTCTTCGCTGATGAAGATACGGCAACGGTGCTATCAACTCCATCAGGAATAACAATTGTATCGCCAACTACGAGCGCTGATTGAGTAGAAAGATTGTTGAAATCTACTACTTCCTGCATATCTGCTTTATATTTCTTTACAATCGAAGCGAGAGTATCTCCTTTCTTCACGGTATGTTCAATGCCTGTAATTGGCAAAATAACGAGGGTATCTCCTGGATGCACCGAACGTGCGCTCGTTAAATTGTTTGCCCAAAGAATGGTATTCACAGACACTCCAAACATTGAAGCGATTGCAGAGAGCGAATCGCCATCACGCACTACGTAAATAGAAATTTGGGTCGATTTCGGTTTTTCAATTTGAATATCTGCGAGAGTTCCTTCGGGGCCAGACTCTGGAAGAAGCGCTACACCACCAACAATAGTAATATCTCCACCGCCTTTTGCAGGATTTGGATCAACATTTACTGCAGCTTTCAGGGCCGGAGTTTTATTGCCGGTTAAAGCTGCTGAATATGTACGTGAATCTGTAAGTGTTGATATGGGGTTAAGAATTGGTGCAAAAAAATCAGAGAGCGAGAACGCATGCGCTATGGTACTAATACCAAATAATGGTCCAAGAATAAAAAGGACCAGTGCGAGTACTATGAGTTTCTTATGTAGTGCCTGGCGAAAAGCAGAAAGAGCACCAGGAACGTTCAATTGTTTCTTTTCAATACGCGATCCTCGTCTCTGAGGTTGCCAATTAGCTTAGACGGAAATGTGGCTCAATAAAGCCACAAAAGAATTCCAGATGGACAGGAATATAGTAACTATACGTGTGAGAGATTCCAAGTCAACCGTTAAATTAAGATGGGGTGGATAAGGAAAAAACAAATCATTAATGGTGAGTGATAAACTATTTAAAATGGCTTGATTGAGCCATTTTTTGTTATTTTACCCTATTTTACAATTATTTACTGTTATAGTTTTCATAATGAACACAGGTACTAATCTCAACCCAGCACAACATGAGGCTGTTTCTCACTCTGAAGGACCACTTCTTATACTTGCGGGAGCGGGAGCGGGAAAAACACGTGTAATTGTGGAAAGAATTGCTCAACTTATTAAAAAAGGCACTGCGCCAGAGAGAATATTGGCAGTGACATTCACCAATAAAGCAGCGAACGAGATGAAGAATCGCGTCCGAACGCGCATTGATAACGATTTGACGCTCTCTCCACTAGAACGACCTCGCACAGATCCTTTTATTGGGACGTTTCATAGACTTTCTCTCGAAATTATTAAAGCGTTCCACCAGAAAGTGGGTCTTCCTCAACGATTCACGATTTATGACAGGAGCGATTCAACGAGGGCACTCAAAGAAGCCATCCGCGCATCTGGTTTTGACCCAAAACAACTAGAGCCACGCAAAGTACTTTCTGTGATGAGTCGGAAAAAAGGAGACGGAATTACTCAGGACGAATTTATTTCCTCACACGCTTCGTCATATATAGACGAAGCGATAGGAGAAGTGTGGGAACGTTATGAAAATATTTTAAAAAAAGAAAAAGCGTTGGATTTTGACGACATACTCCTTACTGCACGTAATCTTTTAAAAGATGAAGCGGATGTGCGTGATTACTATCAAAAAGCGTGGGACTTTGTGCATGTCGATGAATACCAAGACACGAACCGCGTGCAATACGAAATCGTAAAACTCATTACCGAGATTCACAATAACCTTGCTGCGGTGGGTGATGTTGATCAAAATATTTACAGTTGGCGTGGCGCTTCGATTGAACACATTATGAATTTTGAAAACGACTACCCGAACGCCCAAATAATGCTATTGGTTGAGAATTACCGTTCCACAAAAAATATAATTGCCGCTGCAAATGATGCAATATCAAAAAACGTACATCGACGAGAAAAAGAACTTTACACAAAAAATGAAGACGGCGAAAAAATTGCACTCGCAGGATTTGCTGATGAGAACGATGAAGCTCTTTTTATTGCTAACACCGCAAAAAATATAATTGCAGACGGACATTCGCCAGATAACATCGCAGTCTTATATCGAGCAAACTTTCAATCAAGAGTTCTCGAAGAAGCTTTTCTAAAACGAAACGTACCGTATCAAGTATTAGGAACAAGATTTTTTGAGCGAAAAGAAATTAAGGATGCGCTGTCATATATTCGTACAGCACTTAATCCAAATTCAACAGCAGACTTTACGCGAGCTATAGCAACACCCTCGAGAGGTATTGGGAAAGTTACATTAGCAAAAGTGGTTAATAATCAGGAAGAAAGTTTGCCACCAAACGCTCGTGAAAAAATTTATTTTTTCAGAAATTCTCTCCAAAGAATTTTGCAAGCAATAAACGAAAAGAAGGCGTCGGAAGCACTCCGTTTTGCATTAACTGAAAGTGGTTTATGGAGACTTTATGAGCACGGAGATACTGAAGATCTCGAGCGATTAGAAAACTTGAAAGAATTAGTAACTGTTGCAACAAAGTACGACACATATCCTCCGGGCGAGGGGATAGAGAAACTTATTGAGGAGGCGGTGCTCCAATCTGATCAAGACGAGTTAGAAGAAAAAAAGGAAGGAGTGAAATTAATGACCGTGCACGCTGCAAAAGGTTTAGAGTTCCATACCGTCTTTATTGCAGGACTCGAAGATGGTCTATTTCCTCATGAGCGCGACGACGCAGATTCTGCTGACAAAGAAGAGGAGCGACGCTTGTTTTACGTTGCATTAACGCGCGCACAACAAAAAGTGTACGCCACATATGCACTCACCCGAAGAATTTTTGGAACACGTTCTGAAAATACTCCCTCTGTTTTTATTACTGAACTCGATAGCGATGTGTCTGAATCAGTGACATACCCTCTCTACGAACACGACATTGATACTATTTTATAACAAATATGAAACAGAGAAAAAATAAACACTCTCCAAAGACTCGGGGTGCAAAACTTGGTCAACATTTACTAACGTCTACCGCTATTGCACACAGTATGGTCGAAGCGGGTGAGGTGATGAAAGGAGATCGTGTGCTTGAAATTGGCCCTGGAAAAGGAATGCTCACTGAAGCACTTCTTGCTTCCGGAGCGCGCGTGTTTGCTGTAGAAAAGGACTCTTCAATGGTAGAGGTACTCAAAAATCGCTTTGCGACGGAGATAAAAAAGAAGCAACTTGTTCTCATTGAAGGTGATGCGCGTGAATATACGCCAGACAAAATATTTCCTCAGGGCGCGTATAAAATAATTGCAAACATTCCATACTACATAACAGGAGAACTTATTCGAAGTGGCCTTACAGCAAAAAATAAACCGGTAAGCATTGCACTCCTTGTACAAAAAGAAGTAGCGGAAAGAATTGCAAGAAGTAAAAAGGAAAGTATTTTATCTCTCTCTGTAAAAGTATTCGGCACCCCCCACTACGTTAAGACGGTGAAACGAGGAAGTTTTAATCCGCCGCCTTCTGTAGACTCTGCAATTCTTGCAATAAGAGAAATTTCGTCGAGCAATATAAAAAAGATTCCTGAAGAACTATTTTTTCAAGTTATAAAATGTGCCTTTGCACAAAAAAGAAAAACTATCTTGAGTAATCTGAAACGAGTATTCGGAGAACATGCATTCCCTGCACTCGACAAGGCGGGAATTGATGCGAAAACGCGCGCAGAAGATATTGAGCTCTCCAAATGGCTTGAGCTCGCGCACTACTTAAAGTCGTAAAAAACTACTTTCCAGGCAGTGATGTGGCGACTGAGGTTATAACACCTCGTGTTACAGGAATGACGGTGCATGGTGTTGCTATCATTTTGCATAATCCAAAAGGTCTATAAAAACCTAAATGATTCACTCCTGGAACAATCACTAATCCGTATTTATAAATTGTTGGAACACTGGTAGGACTAAAAAGATATGTACCTGCTGACGGCGGCCCGAGCGTTATTAAAAAATCTCCTGGGGAGCAAGTGCAGGGTATTGCTGCCAATACCTTACCTCCATATGGTTGATTTAAACTAAAGCCCGTGCCCGAAGATGCGGCGCCGGTATCGCCAGTATTAACAGAAGAAGGCGAGCTCCCACCGAACGAACCACTGCTTCCGGTGCCTGTGTTTGTATTCGAATTATTTATATTAAAAGAGCTTTGTAAGAAAAGATCCAACAACTGTTGCATAAACTGCGTATTCCTAAATTCTTTTACTATTATGTTTTCCGCAAACACCGTGTGCGGAAAAGAAAAATTTACAATTACGGCAGAGAGTACTAAAAGAAATGCCATTAAAGGTTTCATCTTGTAATTACTATACATCATAAAGGTTTCTCTTATTTAATTTCACTTGTGGTATATTCATACACTTATGACATCTAAAGAAGCGACTTACGCGGTTGGAAAAATAAAGGCAAAAGAGTTAGGTGGTTTGGTTTTAGCAATCTTACTAAGTGGACTTGCTCTTTCTAATGACACAAAAAGAGAAGAGGTAAAGCATACGGAAGACACATCAGCAGTAAGACTCTCTTGGAGAGGGCAAAAATAACACAAAAAACTTTTCTTTTTAAAAATTTAAAGTGCCAGGATCGCTAATCCCCATCGTGTTTTATAAAGGACGCGTGTCCTTTATAACGGGCGGTATACTAAAGGAATAATGGAATCCCGAAAACAGTGGGGGATGGTTTTTTGGGCAGGGCTTTTTGCATTGATTGCAATAGGAACAGCTCTTACCACAAGCTACTTCGAAAACACGGTAAAAAACGATCCTGTCGTACGCGCAAGTTCTGATTCAGATGCGTGGAAGGCAGTATCTGACTACGTCGCTTCACAAGAGGGTTTTGTCGCTCCAAATACAGACTCTATATCAAAAGACCTATATTCAAACTACCTTGCACTCGCGAGCCGTGGAAGTTTTAGTTCAGCAGAACTCGACGGCATGGTTGCTGCAATAGTGGAAAAAAATACTACGGCTCCTGCTGTAGTGCCGGTAATTACAATTCAAAACCTCAATCTTCAACAGAACACCTCTCTTGATACGTACGGGAAGCTTTTTTCGGTTATTTTAAGCAAATCATCGGAAGCACAGAAGTACGAACTCGAGGTTTTCACTCGAACCGTTGGCCAAAACAATGCAAACGGTACGCCTGTGCTCACACAAAACTCTGAACTATACGCGCGCATCGCAGCAGCTCTTCTTGTGATGGAGACCCCTCCTTCAATTGCATCGGAACATTTAGAGGTGGTCAAAAGTATAGGCGCGCTTGCCCGCGTTGTTGATCAAATGGGGCGCTGGAAGGGAGACCCGATACAAGCACTCCAAATTGTTGATACATTTAATAAGACTGAGCGATATGTTGAGGCAAGCATTGACGCATGGATCACCAAAATAACAGCATTAGAGAAAAAATCATGAAACACTTACTCATACTCATACTCATTGTAAGTTTGGTCTCTGCACCAATAACGGTATTTGCTGCTGGACCAGCACCATTAGATGTGGTCAGTTCTGATAATTCAGTTGGAAACATTACTCTTCCGACAGACGTGCCGAGTGGTAGTGGTGATGATGTTGATGCTTCGCTAAAAAATTGTCAGAGTTCGGGAATCGGAGGTTCGCTTAGTTCGCTTCTTAGCCGTGGCTTATCAGCTTTAGGGGGGCCTTCTGGTTTAGCTTCTTTGCTCGGCAGTTCAGGTCTTAGTTCAGGAAATATTTCAAGCATTATTGGTTCTTTAACAGGGAACAGCAGTACCGGGAGTATCATTTCAGGACTGCTTCAAGGAGGGTCAGGAGGGAGTAGTGTAACAGGAATTCTTAGTAGTTTGTTTGGGGGAAGTTCTGGTTCATCAGGACTTGGTGCACTTGGAAATATTTTTGGTGGGAGTAGCGGTTTAGGTTCTATTGGAAATATTTTTGGCGGCAATATAGGATCTTCAGGACTTGGTTCATTAGGAAATGTACTTGGAGGTAATGGCGGTTTAGGTAGTATTGCGGGCGGCGCTCTTGGTGCTGTAGGTGGGGTATTTGGTGGTAGTGAAGTTCCTGTAAACGACGCTACAGTAAGAACCTATTCGCAAAAAATACAAGGGAACACGCAACAAATTCAAGTGGACCAGGATATCTATATAAAGAAGGTATGCGTGCAAGATGTTTTGGTTCGCGAATCAAGTCATAACTTTGCAAGTAACTTCACCAAAACCGTAGTAGATAGTGCTAATACGGCGAATGGTGGACTCCCTATATACTCAGAAAATATTGCGAAGGACAACGCTACACTCAGTGATGCTGTGCATACAGATTTTATTAAAAATGTTTTGCCAAACTCTGGGATAGATCAAAAAATGCTCCAGACAGTACAGAATCGACTTGACCAAAAATATCAGAATGACACACAATTTTCACTTCGCTGTCCGGTAGAAAACGCGCAAGCGTTCTTAGCAGACTACTCTCAAGGAGGTTTAAGTGCGTTCAAAGCGGTAATGGTTGACCATCCTGAGTGCACAGAAATAGGCGCAATCGTTGCAGCTAACCAAGAAGAGTCGTTGCGAATTAATTCGAGACTTGCAGAACAGGAGACTATAACGCAACAAGCAGAAGGAATTTTACCTCAATTTGAATGTGAGGACCCAGGCGGGGCAGGCAAACCACTACAACAATGTGTACGGTATCGTATTGTTGGACCCGCGTCGGTTGCAAAAGACACACTGAACAGAGGAGTGGCCGTGGGTGCAGAGCAGCAAGCAAGAGCTAGTCAGATAGGAGATCTTGTAAACTCTTTATTTGCGTCTCTTGCGCAAAAGGCATTTACAAGTCTTGGTGGACTAATGGGCCTTTCTAAAAAAAGCTCTACTGGCTCTGGTTCATATCTTGATCAGGTTACGAGCGCCACTAATAGTAGTGCGGTTGCTCAAACACGAGCAAGTCTTGTAAGTGGAATTGAATCTGCACTTGTTCTTGAATATGACTATCAGGACCTAACTATCAGCATGCTAAAAAGTCTGGATTTTACAAAAAATGAAATTGAGAAAGTGAAGGCATGTTACCAAAATAAAATTACTACGGCAGGAGGTAGTGCGGACATTTCATTAAAATTTAATACTGCTTCGAGCACTATTAAAACCGTACTCGATCCGCAAATTACGATCTACCAAAAAAAGTATCAAGATGCCGATACTGCCATGACCGCGCTTAGCACGCTACGTGTTAGGGCAGGGAGCGCTTCAACAGTCGATGGTATCAATTCAGTGGTAACTTCATACTCTTTGCTCGCACAAGGAGGTAACCTTCATTCAAATACCGACATTGCCCTACTTCAAAGTGACCACGACTCTTCTAAAATACTCTTGGATGGGATGGTTGCAGATGCGCAAGAAGAAGTAATTTTGTGTAAAGCTCTGTAAGGCATGAAAAAACTCCTCGCCATTTTTTCAATCACTCTTATCCTCGGTGGATTTGGGTTGCCTGGTAGTGTTTATGCAGGCGAAGCGGGGGAGTCAGGAGCAGCGGGGGGAACAGCAACAGCCGGACAACAAGGTGCCGACCCTAGAGACCCGGGATCAAGCGCAAGAGCGGAAGAGACGGTTCGAAACGCTGAAGCACTTGCGGCACAGGGAGAGGCGGATACACACGCAGCTGGTGCAGCTGCGTTTGGAAACGCTCTTGGATGGGTAGGCGGAAAAATGCTACAGACCGTCCTAGAAATTGGGATAGTCATCCTCGAAATACTTCTCCGAATTGCAAGTTGGGTTTTGTGGCTTACCGGAATTTTGTTTAATGTAGTTGTGCGTGAAATGGTCGTTGAAATGGGTAAATACGTAACCTCGGAATCTGCTGAAGGTATTCGTGCTGCGTGGAAAATCATGCGCGACCTCGCAAACATTGGAATTATCGGAGGATTAATTACTGTCGCCGTTGGCACTATACTCCATCTTCAAAACATAAACGCAAAAACATATCTAGTGCGTCTTATTATCGCAGCGCTTCTTGTAAACTTCAGTTACTTTTTTGCAGGAGCGGTTATTGATTCTTCAAACTTCCTTGCAACAGCAATATATAAAAGCGTTATTACCACCGAAGCCTGCGCCAATGGCTCTGTGGGAGGTAGCATCAAAAGTGTTGTTACTAGTCTCGGCTATGCTCCGCAAGGAAACCAAGACCACTGCACTATTGCAGATCGTTTCTTAGGGGTAACCAACCTGCAAGGATTGCGCAAAGCACCAACAGCTCTCGAATCTTTCACGAATCATCTCCCTTTTGGTCAAGTAATAAATTTTGCACTATCCGACCCTCAGGACACTATTGATTTATTCTTCTACGATCTCCTCCTTTTAATATTTGAATTAGTAACAATTTTCGTGTTTTTCTCTGCAATAGCGCTTCTCATTGGTCGCTTCGTTGCACTCATACTCATACTCATATCATCACCTCTTGGAGTTGCAGGCATTGCGATACCTAAAGTAAATGGCTATGCAAAAAAGTGGTGGGAAGCTCTTTTTAGTCAAGCACTTTTTGCTCCAATATATTTCCTACTCGTAGGTTTTTCACTCGCAATAATTCAAAATTCAAAAAATGCAATCTTAGGGGCAACAAACGCAGACAGGGGTTTCGAAGCTGTTATAGGCATAACACTTACATTTCTTGTAGCGACAGTGTTTATGTTGCAGTCCCTTAAAATTGCAAAACAATTGAGTGAACACACAAAAGAACTAGCGACTGTATATAAAGGCGCAAGTCTCGCAACAAAATATGGTCTCAATTACCCGTTATCAGTGGGGGCGCGAAATACTGTAGGCCGTGGCGCCGAATGGCTTGGAAACCGCTACCGAGAATTTGCTGGACGAAACGAAGCAATAATGACCTTACCTTTCATCAATGGTATCGATAGGGCGATAAAAGGTGGGTTGGAAAAAACCAAAGACGCAAAGTTTGGAGGGTTTGATTCGTTTGACAAAATAAAGAAAGAAAAATTAGCGCGTGAAGTTGAACTTGGTGAAGTAAAACGAGAAGAAGAAATACTCGGAAAACTACGTGGAAATCTCAACGGAAAGGAGAGGAAGGACCTGAATAAACTTCTAGCAAAAAATAGAAATAGAGGATCGAATTCGTTAGACAAAAAAGATCAGGATGAACTCGAGCGACTTGCTAAAAAAGGAGGTGCTTCAGGCGAAACACTTCTTGCTAGTTCAGACTTTTGGAGAGAATTTTCTCTTGGAAAAAAACAATTCCTTAAAAACAAAAATCGATACGAAACAGATAAAGAGTTTGAAGCTCGGCAGGAGGCTCGCGGTGATCTAGGGCTCAAGAAGGATGAAGACCTTACTCAATATTATGATCGTCTTGATAAACAGAGTAAGGACGGCAAAGATAGTTATCGTGACGCCAGAGGTAAGGCTGAGGCGCTCGTTGCAAGCTTACCTCATGGAACAATAGACAGAAAAATTGCAGAGAATCCTAGCAGACTACTTGATTTCATCCCTGTTCTTTCTTCAGAGGACTTCATGGAACAAATGAAGAACCCTGGTATCAAACGAAAAATTAAGAGCCAGGCTACTGTTATGAAAAACGGTGAGTGGGCAAAGATGATATCAGATATTAATCGACGTGTTGAAAATGGCCAAATCATAGAGGGCGGTGACGAATACTATGCGATGGCTTCTGTACCATTTCGTCATGCTCAGAAAGTTATAAAAAGTAAAGACCTCTTCTTGCACACAATTAAATCAGGGGCGGTATTTGATGAAGAAACTGGCGAGAAGTTTGAAAATTTGAGAACCATGCGATCTTTGTTCGATGGAAGCACAACGGGTATGTACCTGCACGCGAAAGACCACTTTGGTACCACAGAATCTCGTGCCATGGGAAGTCTCAAGCGTACGTATATGCATGACCAAAGAAAAAAGGATGGAGCATCCTTAATACTCGGAAGAAAAGCTGGTGAAGATTCTTATTACTTACCTCACGTCGGTGG
>SCVI01000051.1 GCA_004296925.1 Patescibacteria group bacterium
GGTGACACGGTCACTTCCCATTCTTCCGGCCATGCGCATACCTTTTACCACGCGACCTCCTGCGCGTCCTGGGCCTCCTCCTGAAGAACCGCGTTCACGTTCCGAGTGTTTCTGACCGTGTGTGCGAGGACCTCCCTTGAAGTTGTATCGTTTCACTACTCCTTGGAAACCTTTTCCTTTTGAAATTGCTGAAACAGTAACTACTTCACCTTCTGCAAATGCTGAGATATCGATGACGTCACCGAGATTTTTATCTGAAACTCCTTCCTTGATACGAAATTCTTTCAATCCTCGGACATTTCCTTTTGTTCGTTGTGCTTTATTGATTCGTGATTCTTTCTGCTCGCCGTATCCAACCTGCACTGAATTGTATCCGTCAGTATCTACCGTCTTCACTTGTGTAACAGTGTTCTTAGGTGCGTGCACGATAGTCACAGGAATTACACGACCAGCGTCGGTAAATATCTGAGACATCTTCTTTTTTGTACCAACTATGAATTTCATTGTAGAAAGAAAAAACACGCCGTAATGGCGCGGTTTGTGAAAACTCGTACCATTGGTCCGGAAGTTGCCTGATTCGGGCTTCCGTACGTAGTGTTTCGACTACTATACACAAAGCACTGAAAATATGCAAGGAAACCGCCTATAAGGCGGTTTCCTGAAGACCAAAACGAAGTATCCCAGAACTCAACAAAATCTACGTCGTTTTCGCGGCTAAGATTTTCTAGAGCATTCTAACGTCAACCGATACTCCCGATGGAAGCGAAAGGTTGGTCAAAGCATCAACCACCTTTGCAGTTGGGTTCAAAATATCAAGAATTCGCTTGTGAGTTCGTATTTCGAACTGTTCACGAGCATCTTTGTAGACGAAGGAAGATGCGTTTACCGTAAACTTACGGATATCAGTAGGAAGCGGTATTGGTCCAACAACATCCGCATCAAAACGGAGCGCTGTATCAATAATTTGCTTTACAGATGCATCGAGAACCTTGTGATCATAGGCACGAACACGAAGACGTAATCGCGAAGCTGCTGCTGTTTCTGGTGTGGCACTTTTCTTTGGTGCGCGTTTAGTCTTCGTTTTTTCTTCGGCCATATGATTTTTAAGGAACTTTTCGCTACTAACTTGTTACGCTACGATTTTAGTGACAACTCCGGCACCCACAGTCTTACCTCCTTCACGGATAGCAAAGCGCTGCTGTTCTTCAAGTGCGACTGGAGCAACAAGTTTTACCTTGAACTTTGTAGTGTCTCCTGGCATAACCATTTCAACTCCTTCTGGAAGTGCTACATCGCCAGTAACGTCAGTAGTGCGGATGTAGAACTGTGGTTTGTAACCAGTGAAAAATGGTGTGTGACGACCTCCTTCTTCCTTTGAGAGAATGTATACTTCTGCCTCAAAATCAGTGTGAGGAGTGACAGTACCTGTCTTTCCAAGTACTTGTCCGCGGTGTACATCTTCTTTCTTCGTACCACGGAGAAGAATACCTGCGTTGTCACCAGCCATACCCTCTTGAAGTGACTTGTTGAACATTTCGATGCCAGTGATGGTTGTCTTTGTAGTTGGGTGAAGTCCAACGATTTCAACTTCTTCACCAACCTTTATTTGACCGCGTTCAATTCTTCCTGTGACCACTGTTCCACGACCTTCAATAGAGAAGATGTCTTCAATTGGCATAAGAAATGGCTTTGAAACATCGCGTTCTGGCTGTGGAATGTATTCGTCGAGAGCCTTTACGAGGTCCATGATCTTTGCTGACCATTCGCTTCCTGTTGGATTGTCGAGAGCCTTCAAGCCTGAACCACGAATTACTGGTGCATTTGCACCATCAAAACCTTGCTTGGTAAGAAGTTCACGAACTTCTTCTTCCACGAGATCAACGAGGTCATTGTCATCAACCATGTCTACCTTGTTTAGGAAAACGATGATTTTAGGAACGCCCACTTGGTGAGCAAGGAGAATGTGTTCACGCGTTTGTGGCATCACACCGTCGGTCGCTGCAACCACGAGGATTGCACCGTCCATTTGAGCGGCGCCTGTAATCATGTTCTTGATGTAGTCGGCGTGACCTGGGGCGTCAATGTGTGCGTAGTGTCTGTTAGGAGTCTCGTACTCAGAGTGTGAGAGCGAGATTGTAATACCACGTGCCTTTTCTTCAGGGGCGTTGTCGATTTGACCGACATCTTTCACTGTTGCGCCGTATCCGTCACCTGCCTTTGAAAGGACGGTAAGAATAGCCGCAGTGAGCGTCGTCTTGCCGTGGTCAACGTGGCCGATTGTACCAACGTTAACGTGAGGCTTTGTGCGTGCAAAATCTGCCATATAAATTAAATTAATTTTGAACTAATGCTAATGGATTAAATCAAAGAGCCTTGGCTCTTGATTCGGCTATATCTCAAGCGAGATTATAGACGAAAAGAACGCGTGAAGCGTTACGAGGTACTTTATATGAAATGCCGAAAAGAGTCAAGAAACAATGCTTGGATAGTGAACCTTCTAATGAAAGAAAGGTAGAGGTGCTGTTGCTGGTGCGCAGTTAAAACAGTACCAAACACCTTTAATCTGTTTATCGGCGAGATTTGAACACTCTGTACAACGAGGATGCTCGCTTGAAAGTCCTGCCGGTTCACTTTGACCTCGTTCAAGATGCCCAAACATAGTCCTTCACTAAAACCTTAAAGCTATTTTCTCGCAGCAATGATGTCTTGAGCCACATTCTGTGGAACAACTTCGTAATGGTCGAACTCCATGGCCATAACTCCTCTTCCTTCAGTCATAGAACGAAGTGCGGTGGTGTACCCAAACATTTCTGAAAGTGGCACTTTTGCATTAATAGACTTCGCCATACCTCGGTCATCAATTGAGTCGATAGCGCCACGCTTTGAAGTAACGTGCCCTGTAATGTCACCCATGAATTTCTCAGGAACCACAATTTCCACCTTCATGATTGGTTCAAGCAAGACTGGCTTTGCTTTTGCTGCAGCTTCTTTAAATGCTTGTGATGCAGCAATCTTAAAGGCGATTTCTGATGAGTCGACATCGTGAGATGAGCCATCAATAAGATCTACTGAGATATCTTCCATCTTAAAGCCTGCAACAATACCTCGCTCCATTGCTTCCTTAATACCCTTCTCAACTGCAGGAATATATTCTTGAGGAATAACACCTCCTTTAATGTTGTTGATGAACTCGAAGTGCGCGTCTCGTTTGACGTTATTCTTAAGCTTTACACCAGGTTCAACTGGTTCCATTGGTCTAATTTTGATGGAAACATGACCGTACTGACCTTTACCTCCAGTTTGCTTGATGTACTTAACGTTTGCATCGGCTTCTTTAAGAATTGTTTCGCGGTACGCAACCTGAGGACGGCCGGTATTAGCATCTACGTTAAACTCACGTTTCATGCGGTCTACCAAAATCTCTAAGTGAAGCTCACCCATGCCAGCAATAATTGTTTCCATAGTTTCTGCATCAGACGTTACGCGGAAGCTTGGGTCTTCATCAGAAAGTTTCTTGAGTGCCATACCCATGCGTTCCTGGTCAGCTTTTGTTTTTGGTTCAATACGCATTGAAACCACTGGGTCTGGCGCTTTGATGACTTCAAGAATCATTGGATTCGCTTCGTCAGCAAGCGTGTTAGAGGTTTTTGCTTCCTTTAGACCTACCGCTGCTGCAATTTCTCCCGTGAAAACTTCTTTCACTTCTTCACGCTTATCAGCCTGCAAGCGAACAATGCGACCAAGGCGCTCTTTCACACCAGTTGATGCGTTGTAGACGTAAGAACCTGCTTCAATTTTTCCTGAATACACACGGAAGAAAGAGAGCGCGCCTACGAATGGGTCAGTCTGAAGCTTGAAAACAAGCGCAGAAAACGGTTCATCGTCTGATGCCTTACGAAATACTTCTTCACCAGTGTCTGGATTAATACCTTTCGTTGGAGGTAAGTCGAGAGGGGATGGTAAGTATTCAACAACAGCATCAAGAACGAGTTGTACTCCTTTATTCTTTAGCGCAGATCCCGCGTACACAGGAACTATTTTATTATCAATCACTGCTTTTCGGAGTGTTTTTTTCAAATCAACAAGAGATGGCTCAACTCCGTCCAAATAACTAGACATCATTGCATCATCTTCAGAAACAATTTTTTCTATAAGTTCTGCGCGATATTTTTCAACGTCTGCTTTCAAATTTTCTGGGATAGTGCTGTCGCGTCTCACTGTGCCACCCATCTCACCTTCAAAGTACACAGCTTCACGAGTAAGCAGATCTACAACGCCGTTGTGATCACCCTCTTCGCCGATTGGCACTTGCATACGAACCGCATCTTTTGTAAGTCGATCAAGAATAGAAGCGTATGAGCGTTCAAACGAAGCACCAGTTCTGTCGAGTTTATTTATGAAACAAATGCGTGGCACTTTTCCTTCGTCAGCGTAGCGCCAGTTTGTTTCTGATTGTGGTTCTACACCGGCAACGCCGTCAAAAACAACAACAGCCCCGTCCAAAACGCGGAGCGATCGCTTCACTTCAATAGTGAAGTCGATATGTCCAGGAGTATCAATAACATTAAAACGAATTTTTTTACTTGTATCTTTTTTATCTGCCTCACCTGTTGGTGTCCAGAAACACGTAATAGCAGCAGAGGTAATGGTGATACCGCGCTCTCTTTCCTGTTCCATCCAATCAGTAGTTGTTTCCCCTTCGTGAACTTCACCAATTTTATGCTGACTTCCTGTGTAGAACAAAACACGTTCTGATGTAGTGGTCTTACCTGCGTCAATGTGCGCAATAATTCCGAAGTTTCGAACGCGGTCTAATGGATAGTCTCTAGTTCCCATAAAATGTAAGTGAAGTTGAATTTATAAATTATGAACTTTGACTTGTACCTTTTCGACGATTACCTATTTCGTTCTTCAAAAGTCTCTGACCTCTTTCGTAAACTTCCTGAGCGTCTTCATCTCGAACTCCAAGAAGACTAATTTCGTTTCGCGATGCGAAGAGCATGCGTTTTAGATCTTCAAAAATCGCTTCTGCGACACCATCGTTTGCTGCGCGCTCCCCGTTAAAAATACCCATGGATTACCAAGCCAAGTGAGCGAACGCACGGTTTGATTCTGCCATGCGGTGCACATCTTCGCGTTTCTTAATTGCTGATCCTTCTCCTTTCGCTGCTGACATTAATTCATCAGCGAGTTTTTCTGCCATCGGCTTACCCTTTTTAGAACGAGCCGCTGCAATAATCCAACGAAATGCGAGCGAACGTCGGCGTTCTGCTCGTACTTCACGAGGAACTTGGTAGTTAGCACCACCAACGCGCCGTGAACGTACCTCAATAGAAGGTGAAACATTTGTAATAGCGGTATCAAAGACCGCAATAGGGTCAGCAGAGTCATCGCGTTTCTTTATTTCATCAAGCGCATCATAAACAAGCTTTGAAGCGATAGATTTTTTTCCATCCCACATGATTGCATTGATGAATCGCGCCAAAAGCTCTGACTCGTATTTAGATTCAGGAAGAACTACGTTTTTGTGTTTAAGTGGACGTCGCATATCTGTTATTTAGGTCGTTTAGTTCCGTAACGGCTTCGACTTCTTCGGCGTTTTTCCAAACCAGCTGCGTCGAGACGTCCACGAACAATCTTGTAGCGAAGCGACAAGTCTTTTGTTCGTCCACCGCGAAGCATTACTACCGAGTGCTCTTGAAGGTTGTGTCCTTCTCCTGGGATGTAGGCAGTAACCTCCATACCATTAGTAAGGCGAACGCGGGCGATTTTTCGAACAGCTGAGTTAGGTTTACGAGGAGTCTTGGTAGTTACTTTCGTGCAGACACCGCGTTTAAATGGCGAAGGATAGAAGGTTGGGCGGTTTTTCAATGCATTAAAACCTCGCGATAGAGCGATAGTTTTTGTTTTTCCCCGTGCCTTTCGGCGAGGGTTCTTTCTGAGCTGATTTATGGTTGCCATGTCTACGAAAAAACTGCGCAAGGGCAGTTCGGATACTATACAAGTTACGGCTTAAAAACGCAACACTATGTCTACCAAAACCTTACTTCTCTATAATTTTATAAAAACCTTCTTTTGCCTCCATAGCGCTATCCAGCAACAATAAGTGTAAAAAGAAACAATACGAGCTTAGAAAGGATTGGCCAAAGCAGGTAAATCGCAATCAACCCAACCATTAAAAGGCCAAAAGGCCCAAAAGAATACATTCTTTGCTCAAAACGCTGATACATTAGGCGCATTCCGGTTGGCAATATAGAGGAGAGAACCTTTGAACCGTCTAATGGAGGGAGTGGAATAAGATTAAATATGGCTAAAACTAAGTTAGCCATGGTCGCTAATACTAAGGCGTCAACTAAGGTGGCTGAGAGCCCTAAATCGCCAGAATACCTAAGTAATGAGCCAAATATTATTGCAAGAAGGACATTTGTAAGAGGTCCTGCTATACCCACGAGAGCTTCCCCGAACTGCAACGGGAGCCCCCATTTCCTCGCATTCAGGTTATATGGGTTATAAGGAACAGGTTTCGCCCACCCCAAGAGGAATGGCGAATGCGTGAGAGCAAGAAGCCCAGGAAGAGCCACTGACCCTATTGGATCAATATGAACAAATGGATTTAACGTGAGTCTACCTGCCAAGCGTGCCGTAGGATCGCCAAGTTTATCTGCAATGAAGCCATGAGCAATTTCATGGAGAATAATAGAGAGAACAACAAGAGTGATGCCGAGTGCAAGTGACATAGTTCCTAAAAGCATACAGTATAAAACTGCTCCGCCTAGCGCCATCTACATGGGCGAGTTACACTCAGGTAACGTGAAAACAGACAAAATATACATTTATGGGAAACATGCGGTTTCTGAAGCTGTTGAAAACGCGCCGCATATCGTTAAAAAAGTGTTCATCGCACCATCTTTTGATGATGGAAAAATACGAGCGCTCGTAGCAAAAGCCGGCATCCAAGCACAAATTCTTAAAGGTAACGATCTTATAGGAGCGGACGCGGTCCATCAAGGTATTGTGGCACTTGTAGAAACAGACCTCTTGCTTCGTCCTTTCGAGGCATTTTTTGACTCATTCAACCCAACAGCAGATTCTGCGTTCGCACTCCTTGGTGAAATACAAGATCCACACAACGCCGGAGCTATTATCCGTTCTGCATCCGCCATGGGACTTTCTGGTGTTTTGATCCCTAAAGATAGGACAGTGCAGGTAACTGGCGCCGTGGTTAAAACATCTGCAGGTATGGCATTTAGAATTCCTCTTATTTCAATCGGAAACATCAACCAAACAATTCGCTTACTCAAAGATAAAGGGTTTTGGATTTACGGACTCTCAGGAAAAGGTTCAGGTGAGCTTAATAAAGAAACATTTACGGCACCTTCTGTATTTATTGTAGGAAACGAAGGAAAAGGTATCCGCGAAAAAACTGAAGAATTGTGCGACGTTACGCTAAAAATTCCTATGCACCCAAGAACTGAATCATTGAACGCAGCTGCTTCTGCTGCAGTAGTTTTTTATGAATGGAGTACAGAACATCCGAACGCACTGAAGTAAGAATACCTCTATGAAAGCGAAAGACTACTGGAACAAAGAATACGCGAAGTCGAACAGAAGCGGTGGAAATAATCCGCATCTCGCTCTTTCAACTATTCATGCGGAAGATTTGGAAAAATTTACAAGGTATCTTGAAAGGAATTTCGGAAAAAAATATTTGAATGTCACCACAAAAGTACTCGATATGGGTTGTGGAAATGGGCGAAACCTTATTTATCTTTGCAGCGCTTTTAATGTACGAGGTTTCGGATACGATATTTCTGATGTAGGTATCCGTGAAGCAAAAAAAGAGTGGGCTCTTGTTGCGACAGACGCACAAAAGACAAGTGTCGAATTCCAAGTACTTCCACTTTCAGAACCTATTCCTCTTCCAGATGCTTCGGTCATGGTAGCGCTCGACATGATGGCATCTCATGTACTTTTGAAAGAAGAAAGAATTCGTTTGCGAGACGAGGTGCTCAGAGTTTTAAAGCCAGAAGGATGGCTTTTCTTTAAATCATTTCTCCTTGATGACGACTCGCACGCAAAAAGATTACTCCGAGAAAAACCAGCAGAAGAAGATGGGATGTATGTTCACCCTGAAATAGGAACCCCTGAATATGTGTGGACCGAGGATGCGCTTCGAGACTTTTTTGAGCCGCACTTCAAAATTCATAAAATAGAGAAATCATTTAAACACAAACATGCTGACGGAAGCGCATGGAAACGTCGAACTATTGTGGCCTATCTTCAAAAGGAGAATTAGAAAGGGCTTGAATCATGAATGGGTGCGTGTTATTGTACCCAAACTATGGCAAAAGCATGTGCAGTAACTGGGAAGACGTCGCTCGTCGGAGGACGTTATTCAAACCGCGTTCGTGCAACGCAGTTTAATCCTTGTGGCAAGGTACGCCGAAAGGCAAACCTCCAGAAGCACAAGGTATTCGTACCTGAGCTCAACAAGCACATATCGCTTATTCTTTCAGCCCGCGCTGTAAAGACTATAGCGAAAAACGGAGCATACAAAACTCTCCGAAAAGCAAATATTATTTAACCGACTCTTTTGTAGACGGCTTGCCGTTTATGAAGGAGTTTTTTTATTGTAAACACATGTCATTAGATAAAAAATTTCGTCCAACTAGAGGAGCTCGTTTACCTAAAAACGAAGAGCTCGAGCCATGCACGAACAAGAATGAGGGGAATTGCGCTAACGAGGTTCCTGCGCACGTACTCAAAATTACAGGTGGCAAATGCTTCAACTGTCGTAAGGAGTCTTAATTTCTTACAATACTCACTTTTAAACCATCTGAGGTAAAAGTGATTTTTCCTTCCTCGCACGTGTCGAGAGTCCGGATGTGTAGCGTTTTAAAAAGCGCTAATACTTCGTGTGCGGGGTGTCCGTAACGATTGTTACAACCCCTCGAGTACACGCCGTACTCGGGATTGATTGTTCGTACAAAAACTTCTGCATTCGAATTTTTAGAACCGTGGTGCCCCACTTTCAACACAGTGCTTTGCAATTTTTCACTATCAACACTTACTAAAAATTTCTCTATTGCTTGCGGTGAATCCCCGCTTAATAAGAAGGAAGTGTCACCGTACACCACACGCAATATGACTGAACCGGTATTTGTTTCAAGTTTTGATACATCTCTGTCAGGGAACAGCACATCTGCGTACGCACCACCTCCTAATATGAGTCGCATACCACGTCTTGCGATTATTCGCTTTGCGCCACTCCCTTCAACTGTCTTTTCTACTTTTTGATTTGCTTTTGTATTGTTTGGAATTTTTGGTTCTAAAAAATATGATACGACGTATCGCTCAAAAACATCAGGAATACCTCCAATATGGTCTTGATCAGGATGTGTTTCCAAAACAGCGTCAATAGTTCTATCGGTTACTTCCATCACACCGCCAAGTTCGCGAAGCACTGACCTGTCAGGCGGGCCCGCATCTACTAATAGTTGTATTCCGGTAGGCCCTTCAATAAAGATTGCATCACCCTGCCCAACATTAAGAAACGAAACAGTGAGGGTGTTTGCAGATTGAGGAATCCAGAGCCAGACTGTGACTAATGAAAAGAGACCAAGAAAAAGCAATCGTAAAATCGTCACAATGGTATAATTCTGACACGTAATCCAACACTCATGTACACAGCAAAAAAATTCACGTTTGGTAATTTAGATGGCCTTTCGCCTAAACAACTTGAGATTCACATCAAGCTCTACGAGGGATATGTAAAATTTACAAACACTCTTGAGGAAACCTTGGCAGATTTAAAGATAGACACAGAGAAAAATGCATATGCGCTTGGCGAGGTTGTGCGCCGATACGGTTTTGAATTTAACGGCATGCGCATGCACGAACACTACTTCTCTCAATTAGAGGGAACGCCTTCCCCAATTGATGGAGTACTGAAAGATGCTCTTGTAGCCCAGTACGGAAGTTACGAATCGTGGGAGAAAGAGTTTAAGGCGGTAAGTATGATGCGAGGCATTGGTTGGGGAATACTTTCTTATGATGAAACAAACAAGCATTTCATAAATCACTTTGTTATGGACCATGAGCTTGGGCAATTAAATAATACAAAAACCATTCTTGCGCTCGACATGTGGGAACACGCCTTTATGGTGGATTACACTCCTGCCGAAAAAGCTCAATACATTGAGGCGTTCTTTAAGAATTTGAATGGAAATGTGGCAAGCAAACGTTTTAGTTAATATTTGGTTATTTAAATATCCTTACCCGAAATCGGTATACGAATAGTGCAATAATTGCGTACGAACCTAAAACTCCGAGAAGTACTAAAGACATTTTGTTTTGAGGAATAAATATTGATGCAAACGGTAGCGTGCCGAAAAAATTTGCAACATAGATGATGTAGTTGAGCACGCCATACGCTACAAGATTAAGTGGGAGCGAGACGATAGGTAAAAGTATGGAAACGAGAGATGCAAAGAATCCTACGAACATAGCAACAGGTACCGCTGGCAAGACAAGAATGTTTGCTGGCAAGAAGACAAGAGAGATAGCTCCAATTGAAATTATGAGGAGAGGTAGTACCGTAATTTGAGTCGCAATCGTTGTTGCAACAATTTCGCGAAACGGAAAAAACTTTGTGTCTGGAACAAAAGTAATTTTCTTCTGTATAGCTCCTGAAAATAAAATAAGACCGAGTGTTGCAAGAAACGAAAGCTGAAACGACAAATCGTAAAGAACCACGAACGGATTAACAATCGCCATCAACGCTCCTGCGATGCAAAGACCTCGAAGCGCCACCTTCGGCCGCTTCAAAACAGTTGCGAGCATCATAAAAAGCGCCATGATAACTGCTCGAACGGTTGTTTCTGATGCACCAGTCATAATCGCAAACGCTATAACAAAAATTGCAGAAAGAATGTATGCAATATTTCGAGAGAACAATCTCACAAACACAAACGATACCCATTGAATGACGAGTGCAACGTTGTAGCCAGAGAGCACAATAATGTGCACAACTCCGGCATTTCGAAATGCGTTTGTTAGCTTTTCGCCGAGCGATTGTTTCTCACCAAGCAAAAGCCCTGAAAGAAGAGCTGACTCTGGTTCGGGGAGTGCGCGCTCAATTCCTCGAATAAAGAAATGTTTTACGTCTAGAAGTTTTGAAACGAATACATTTCCCTTGTCTTTTTCTATTAAAGTAACTTCAGGACGCAAAATGGTGTACGAGATGCCGTGCGCCTCAAGATATTTAGGATAATTAAATGTTCTTCCTGAATCCGTTTCAAACGCATCAGGTTTTTTTAATACCCCCACTACTGAAACTCTGTCGCCATATCTACTCTCATCAAAAGAATCCGCATAGAGAAGTATTTTTACTTGCTCGTCGACAACAACACTTCCAACGTCTTCAACAAGAATAGTTAAGTGTATTGTTTTGTCGCGAACGTCAGCGTCGCGAACCACAACACCAGTAAACTCAATTTCCTTTCCAACTTGCTCTTCAAGTAAAGGTACAAAAACTTTGGTCGCTGTGAGCGAATACAATCCTGCAAAAATGATTATTAAAATGGAAACGAGCGGTACGATGTTTTGTACTATACGCTCTCGGAGCATAACTACATTCCTCTATCCATCGCATCGTTTGCAAGTTGATCTGCTTCACTATTTTCTTCGCGTCTCACGTGAGCAAACTCAATATCAGGAAACGAGTCGGCTATTAATTTTTTTACCTCTTGATGTTTTGTTTTTAAAATAGGGTGCTTCACTTTATACTGACCATTCATTTGACGAACAATTAATTCCGAATCCATTTTCACTACTACTTTGTGCGGAACTGGGGAACCGAAAAAATCACGTGCCGAAGTGAGCGCAAGGACCAATGCTTCATACTCAGCAAAATTATTTGTTTGCGTTCCTAGAAATGCTGAAACGCTTGCAACATTTTCTCCGTCTAATCCCTTTATCACAGCCCCCGAGCCTGCAGGTCCTGGGTTCCCTCTCGAACCTCCGTCGGTAAAAATCGTAACGTGATTCATTGCTCTATTCTACGCTACGCTGAAACTTTTTTTAGAGAAGGTTTGTTTCTATGTCGAATAAATAACAAATATATAACCGCAACATAAAGAATCATGACTGAAAGCTTTGCAACACTGAACGAAGAATCGATGCCAACAAAATTCTTTATAAGATGTCCAACAACTGAATCGCTATCCGGCAAGAAAGCTAATGGAAGCGGAATGATGTTAGATAAATCAATCCCTCCGTGCGCATCGAGAAGCTTACTGATACCGCGCTGAGTAAGCGACGCTCCGAGCAATATTATTAAATACTCAGTAATCTGAAATACCTTTTTTATTGGAAGCTTTGCGTACGCAAAGTACGTTGCAATGCCGAGTACGCTTGCAGAAAAAAGTCCGACAAACAACCCGTAAAAGTTTTGAATAAATGTAGAGAACAGTGAAACGCTTGCGGTGAAAAGAGCTATCTCAAAACCTTCTCTGAGTACCAAAAACATGATCATAAAAAACAAAGAAATGTCGAAGGCTCGTTCAGAAAATTCCTTTTTTACTTTATTTAAAGTTTCACGCTGCTGTTTCGTCATTAGGTCGTGAAGTGAAAAAATCACATACGCCATAAACAAACCAGCAAATACCATCAAATAACCTTCAAGAAACTCTGCGCTTTCCGCATTCAAAATATTCGTCGCCTTACTACCAAAAGCATATGTAGTAATACTAAGCGCTAACGAGAGAAAAATTCCTATAAACGCCGCGAGGGCAATCTCCTTACGACGATTCAAATTCATCGTTTGAGATACCCCGAGAAAAACTCCAACAATAAGGAACGCCTCGAAGAATTCTCTAAATGCAATAAGTGCGGTAGTGAGCATGTTGGGTTTCGAATAGTACACCACCTGCTACTTGAGGTGCAAGAAATGATGGGGAAAAGAGAGAAAAGCGGTATACCTATGTCACCTCGACAAGAGAGAGTGATTCAATGCGAAGACGTAATTGCTTTCTCCCGCGAAAATATGAACGTTCAATTGAAGCGTCGAGGGTTATCCTGTCCCCCTCTGACAACATCTGTATGACATCTTTAAAATCTGTTCGCTGTATAAAAAAAGAGATTGCTTCAGCGCTTCGTCCTGAATCATCACTCAATGTAAGTCGTGCATGCTCACTACCCTTCCCAAACGAATCAACCTTATCAACTCGAGCGTTCGTGAAACGAAAGTATGGTTTTGTGTTTTCCTGTCCAAAGGGAGCTAAGAGTCGAAGCGAATCATATGCAGAGTCATTTGCTTCGGCGAGAGTCAAAAAACATTCTGGTTCTTTAGCAACTTTCCCCAAAACTGACGCGCCCTTTTTTTGTTCAGTAATGATTTTCAAAGAAGCTTCTAGTGTTTGCGCGAGCGTATGAATAGCATTTGGTTCAACTGAAAACCCGCCAGAATATTCATGACCACCAAAATCCAAAAATGCACCGCTCGCGTGTTGCATCAATTCAACTATATTTACGTTTCCATCTGATCTACAAGAACCTTTAATTAACTCTCCATCCATACCCCACAAGCACACAGTTTTCTGATGTGACTCTACAACACTCGTTGCAGCGATACCTAGAAGTGATGGTCGCCATGAACGAGAACCCATAACAATTACAGAACCTGAGTCTGGTGTTGATTCGAGTCTTTTCTTCACATCTTTTGCGACACGTAGTCCTTCAAGCTTTCGCGCTTGATTAAGTGCACGAAGTTCTTTTGCAATCTCTCGTGCACGTTCAGGTGACTCCGTTGTTAAAAGTTCAAACGCAAGTCGCGGACTTTGCATTCTTGATGATGCATTTATTTTTGGAGCAATACTAAACCCTAGGTCGTCCTCAGTAATAGTAGCGAGTGGAATACCTTCAAGAGCGAAAAGTTGTCGTAGCCCCTCACGTCTTCCTTTGTGCAAAACTTTAAAACCATATTTTACTAAGAGTCTATTCTCACCAGTTAAGGGCACCATGTCCGCGACTGTTGCAAGCGCGACTAAATCGAGCAGCCATTTTTCAAATCCTTTCGGTAGTCCAAAATTTCCTTTTTTAACTATTCCTTCAACGAGCTTAAACGCCACACCTGTTCCGCATAATCCTTTATATGGATACGTATCGTCTGACTGATGTGCATCAATCACAGCAAGGGCCTCGGGAAGTTTTTTTTGCGGAAGGTGGTGATCGGTAATAATGACGTTTATGCCGAGCGTGTTTGCATGCTGAACTTCTTCTACATCAGTAATCCCACAATCAACCGTAATCAGGAGTGAGACTCCCTTTTCTTTTAGACTCGTAATGCCGTCGATATTTAATCCATACCCTTCACTCCTCTCAGCTACGTGCGTCAAAACTGGATACCCGATTCGTCTAAAAAAATCAAAAAGGAGTGCTCCTCCTGGAATACCATCGCAGTCATAGTCGTGCCAAACGCATATCGTTTCTTTGTTTTGAATAGCGAGCAAGATTCTATCTACAGCAACACTCATTCCTTTAAGAAGGAAAGGGTCGTGGCGAGCATCATAAAGTGGATTCAAAAACGCTTCCGTTTCTTCTATATTTCTGTTCTCTAGAATTCTTTGAACCAGAGGATGAGACGAGGGCATACGAGTAATGCTACCATTTATGGCATATGGAGGAGGATTGTATTTTTTGTAAAATTATTGCCAAAGAAATTCCTGCAGAGGTAGTGTTTGAAAATCAACACACTCTCGCTTTTTTAGATATTCACCCAAACAACCACGGACATACATTAGTAATTCCTAAGAAACATTATAGAAATGTTTTTGATACTCCAGAAGATGTTTGGACAGAGATAATGAAGACTGTACATCACATTGCCGGAGCTGTCCGAGACGGTTCAGGGGCAAAGGGCGTAAATATTTCTAATAACAACGAAAGGGTTGCTCACCAAGAAGTGTTCCACACGCACATCCACATCATTCCTCGTTTTGAAAACGACCCACACAAACCATGGGGATCTAAGAGTTATGAAGATGGCGCGTTCACTGCTGTAGCCGAATCAATTCGTAATCGTATTACGTAACACGCGCTCAATTGTAGTTTCTTTATATTACAGCGCTTCAATACCGGGTAATGTTTCGTTCGCCAAAAAATCGAGCATGGCGCCGCCTGCAGTTGAAACAAAACTAAACTTATCCATAAGACCTAAATTCTGAATAGACGAGAGCGTGTCACCACCACCAACTATTGATACGCCGGAGGCATGTGCAATAGTTTTTGCTAAAGCATATGTCCCACCCGTAAATCCCTTTTCAAAGTTACCCATCGGACCGTTCCACAATATTGTTTTGGATTTTGAAATAATGGTACTAAGTTCCAAAATAGACTTTTCAGAAATATCCAAAATATTCTCATCCACTTCAACTTCGTCTGCACTAACCTCTCTTCTACCTCTTGATGATTCAACCGTCACAAACTGAGGAATTATAATTTTTGGGTTACTTAAAAGTTTTTCTGCTACATCACTTCCTGAAGTAAGCGATACACCAATCTCAAAACCTTT
>SCVI01000108.1 GCA_004296925.1 Patescibacteria group bacterium
AAAGCGCCTCGACCCGAGTGGGCGGAAGAAGAAACTCTCCGGCCGTATTCAGTTGAAAACGGTAACTGAATTTATGTTCACCCGCTGTCAGCCCTTCGAAGTATGCTTTCATGCCCTGAAAGCCCAGCTCTGTGTAAGCGGCCTCGAAGTTTGCTGGTAGAATGCGGGCGCCGGCAGGGACCGGATCGATGAGGCCGATCCAATCCTGGCCGCTTTCCGTGCGAAACGTGAGTTCAACTTCAAACAGGTCCCCAACGCTCTTCACTCCGCTTTTCCTGACCTTTATCGGGATCACTTTCTTCTCCAACCTGATACCAGAGGAGCTAGGCTTTGAAAGAGGAATCGCAGCCAGACCACTTAGCGTTACCCAAGGTTTGCCGTTCGCTGCATGTTCAATGCGTACAGAACTCTTACCTTTAGGCCAAGCCACTGTCTTCGCGGCTTCATTTTGCTTGAGCTCGAGATTTTGTGCGGCAATCGAAACCTGCGTGGATCCTTCGGCAATCTCTTTATCGAAAACGGAAGAGAATTTCTGCACTGCAATCGTAGCGAGAGCATCCGCAACCGTTGTATCCCAATGGCCTCTCTTCTGCGCCGACAGGAGAGTTCTGAAAAGCAAGGGAAGGTCAGCTTCCGAAGGCCCTGCTTTTATTGCAAGCTTCGTGATGAGCAGGCGACTCAACGTAGAGTCTGCCGATCCAAGCATCGAATAGCCGTCCGATTTGACCTGTAGGACTGTGCCCCGCATTTCGAAACGCTCGCTCAACGCATCTTCGACGGATTTGCGCATGGAATGATCTGTACCCATCACCACGAAGCGATAAAGGTCGACGAGGCTGGATAAAGTGAGGAACTGAGGCTTCACATCCAGATCCTTCAAGCCAAAGACCGTACTCTCATCCCATAGCCTTAAGACCGCCAGCGCCCTCAATTTATTGTCTGCATAAAGCCCGCTGCCGCGCAAGGAAAGCTCGCCTTCGACAAATCGACGAAGAGCCTGGATCATAGTCGCTTTATCATGCTCCTTCAGTGCCCAACCTTGGTAATAGGACAATTCCAGA
>SCVI01000002.1 GCA_004296925.1 Patescibacteria group bacterium
GCTCTTCCGATCTAAAAAAATCAATTCCCTTCGGTGGTACTATTTCTATAGGCAGCAGTTTGTAATATTTTTCTCCCCGTAATCCTTCCACAATACCCACCGTTGCCTCCTTCCCTTTTATATACTCTTCTACCATCACTTCTCTTGAATGATGGAAAGCCGATTTAACGCCATCCCAAAACTCATCAAATGTCTTTGCGAGTTTCATGCCAACTGATGAACCAGCAGACGCGGGTTTAATAATAATTGGAGGTGAGAATGCACGAAATGCCTCGCGCGCCTCACTCTCCAAATTCGGTGAAACTTTAAGTACGCGATGTCTTGGCATACGAACACCCTCACGCGAAAGAACCTCTTTAGTGAGTGGTTTATTTAAAGAAAGAGCGGAAGCAAATACTCCTGCCCCCGAATATGGCACACCTACACGATCAAGAATTTTTTGGATAGTTCCGTCTTCGCCGTACTGCCCGTGAATAACGTTTATAGCAACATCAATTCCTAAGAGTGCTTGCTCTGGACTCATAGGAATACCGCGAACATGCCATATTCCTTCCTTATCTATAAAAATATCAACACCTTGAAATCTATCTTCCTTTAAATTAGAAAGTACTGCCCCACCACTTAAAAGCGAAATCTCGTGTTCACTAGAAGGCCCGCCGCGGAGTACGCCTACTTTTATCATCAGTAAAGTATACCAGCCGACTTAATTGTTAGTCACTTCAATCTTTTGCGCATCGCCTTTCGATGAGCTTGAAGCGAGAAGCGATGCGCCTCTGAATTTGCCAACAATATTGATGATTCGTGCGTTATGGCGTACGCAGATGAACCCAAGATTTCCCTAGGTTTATGTCGACTGTCTTTCACTACAGAAACAACATCCGCATCCATACCAACATCTCGAAGTACTTTCTTTGCAAGCGTAATATGAGCTCGCCCCCCATCTATTACAACAAGTCGAGGAAACGGCCACTCATCATGTTTTGCTCGCCTTTCAATGATTTCCCTCAGTGCTCCAAAATCATCACCTTTAATGGCCGTTTTAATGCTAAACAGACGATACTCGGTTGGCACGACCTCTCCATCTACAATAGAAACCATTACCCCTTTTGATTCACTTCCTCCCGAGTGAGCTGTGTCATACGCTTCGATTCGAAATGCGACACTATCAGGCTTTCTCAATTCCTCTTTTAAAAGTCGTATGTCTTGAATATGCTTTAGCGCAAAAAGTTGTTTCTTAATCACGTGAGCCATTTCAAACTCTTCATTTTTTGCAAAAACGTTCATCTCGCGTTCCAGCACTTTCAACAACTTTGACTTTTGAGCTTCAAACAAAAGTACAATATGCTTCACCGTTTTTTTATATTCCTTTTCATCGAATGTTTTTGGAAATAACCCGATAGATTGATTGAAACGGAGTGTCTTTTTTTGCTGCTCTGAAAGATCTCCGTCCAATGAGAATTTAGTATCAAAAAAAGGAAATATTTTCCGAATAATTTTTAAAGCTTCCTTTAGAACACCTCCTTGTGGAAACGGACCAAATAAATGTGCCACCATTTTTGGAGAAAATGCAGATGATAGTTCCCGTTCGCGAACTATCATAAACCGAGGAAATTTTTCTTTTGTCACCACAAGATAATTCCAACTCTTATTATCTTTCGCGTCCGTGTTTCCTTTTGGTTGTAATTCCTTAATTTTTTTAGCTTCAAGAATAAGCGCATCGAGCACTGAATCTGTTTCCTCTACTGATATGCGCGTAGCATCCTGAACTACTTTTTCTATTAAAGGGCTTCGTATTTCAGCAATATCTTTTGCAAAATAACTTTTTATTCGATCCCTAAGCGATGTCGCTTTCCCGACGTACAACACTTTCTTTTGACGCATAAACATATACACGCCCGGCGCATCAGGAATTTTTGAAAAATTGACGTCTTCTTTTTGCATTTCTTCGTATTATAACAAAATTCGTCTACATGACGGCTTAAAAATAGTTCTGTTTAAGAATTTTTATATCCACGTTAACGAACCACAGACATACTTTTGTGAACATCTAAGTCTGGTGTCTACGTGTGGCACCACACCTACAGATGTCAAAATGTTTAAAACAATTTACTGGAGCGGTCTGTCTGAGCTCTCTACTAGTAGTAGAGTGATTCCGAAGAGGTATATGTAAACACTCATCTTTGCCTCCCATCCATTTTGGGATTGTTTGCCGCTGTTCAACACTATGTACCTCCATATTTCTAGTAGATATCTATTAGAAACTATAAATTTTAAATTCAGGCCTGTCAATTTTACAAAAGTTTTTTCAAGTATCCCGCAGTATAAGAACCCTTCGCTTTTGCAAGCGCTTCCGGAGTACCTTTTGCTACAACTTTCCCACCGCCAACTCCACCGTCTGGCCCTATATCTATAAGATAGTCAGAACTCTTAATGAGATCCATGTTGTGTTCAATTACCACCACGGTGTTTCCTTTATCTACGAGGGTTTGCAGAATCTCTATAAGTTTTCGCACGTCCTCATAATGAAGCCCTATAGTTGGCTCATCGAGAAGATATATCGTTTTCTCAGTATGTCGTCTATAAAGCTCCGCAGAAATCTTCACTCGTTGAGCCTCTCCGCCTGAAAGTGTTGTGGCAGATTGTCCTAACTCCAAATATCCAAGACCTACCTCATTTAGAGTTTTCAACCGATCATGTATCTGAGGAATATCGTTGAAGAATTGCAACGCCACTTCCACCGTCATTGAAAGAATGTCGTAAATATTTTTTCCTCTATATTCTATTTCGAGTGTTTCTTTCATGAAGCGTTTTCCGTCACACACATCACAGGTAACATACACCGTAGGCAAAAAGTGCATTTCAACTGCGATAGTTCCATTACCCTGACACGCTTCACATCTACCTCCTTTTACGTTAAATGAGAATCTACCTCCTTTCCAACCACGCGCCTTAGCCTCAGCAGTTGCAGCAAACATGTCTCGTATATGAGTGAAAGCGCCTGTATACGTTGCTGGGTTTGAACGCGGAGTTCGCCCAATTGCAGATTGATCAATCAGAACTACACGACCAAGATATTCGGAACCTGAAAAACTCGTCGCGTTATATACTTTTGTGGTTCTATAATTTCTCTCCAATTTTGCGCGCAAATTTTTGTACAAAAGCTCGTACATAAAAGAAGACTTCCCAGACCCTGAAACCCCTGTAATAGTAATAAGTCTTCCAAGAGGCACATCAATGTCTAAATTTTTGATGTTATATATATTTCCTTGACGTAGTTTCAATGAGCCACGCTCAGCATTTCTTCTCTCTTTCGGTATTTCAATTTTCTTTTCACCTCGCAAATACGCAAGCGTTACAGATCCTGAATCGTTTCGTTTTGCGGTAATAAGTTTATCAAGCCAACCCGCTACAACAACATCGCCTCCGTGTACTCCCGCTCCTGGCCCGATATCAACTATAAAGTCAGAGGCAAAGATAGTGTCTTCATCATGCTCAACTACGATAATAGTGTTCCCTAGGTCACGGAGGCGAATAAGTGTACTAATGAGTCTGTCATTATCTTTTTGATGTAAGCCGATTGTCGGTTCGTCCAACACATACAACGCTCCCACAAGCCCGCTCCCAAGTTGCGAAGCAAGTCGGATTCGTTGCGCTTCGCCACCTGAAAGTGTGTTTGCGGTTCTGTTGAGCGTAAGATACCCAATTCCCACGTCAATCATAAAGTCGAGTCGCGCCACAATTTCTTTAAAGACCGCGTTCGATATTTCTTCCTGCTTTTTAGTTAACTTTAGAGAGGCAATAAATTCTTTCGCTTCAACAATGGAAAGGCTCGTAAGGTCAACGATATTTTTACCAAGCACCTTATCCGTGCCTCCCAAGAAAACACGAAGTGCCTCAGGTCGAAGCCTCTTACCGTTACATACCGTACAGACGTCGAGATTAAAAAACCCAACAGTACCAAGACCGTGACACTCTGGACACGCACCATAAGGACTGTTGAACGAAAAGAGTCGCGGCTCTACTTCTGGAAATGACGAACCATCAATGGGGCAAATAAATTTCGCAGAAAACATCTGCACTTCTTTGAGTGGTTTTTCGATCTTTACCAAACCATTTGATTCTTTGAGTGCGAGTTCTATCGCTTCTGAAAGACGTTCCTTCGCATCATTTTTTGTTTTCTCAAACTCGGTTATAAATATTTCGTCCACCACTACGTCAATGTCATGCGCTTTATTTTTCTCTAGCGCTATCCTTCCGCGGAGCGAGTACTCAGTACCATCTACTATGACTTTTTCATACCCCTTTCCAAGTAAATCATACAAAAGTTGGTAATACTCACCTTTTCTTCCTACAACTACAGGTGCAAGTATACGAATTTTTAAATCAGAGTACGTAACCCCCATTGCTCGCTTTGCGGTAGCTTTTAGATCTACCACTTCAACAGTGCGCATAATCACTTTCAATATTTCATCTTTCGAAAGCTTCTGTATTGGTACATCATCGTTCAAGCAATATGGTTGCCCTACACGTGCATACAAAATACGCATATAGTCATAAATCTCCGTAATTGTTGCAACGGTTGAACGAGGATTGTTGGAGCGTGATTTTTGATCAATGGAAATTGCAGGAGAAAGGCCTGTAATCTCCTCAACGTCTGGCTTTGACATTTGATTTAAAAACTGGCGAGCGTAGGCAGAAAGCGATTCAACATAACGACGTTGCCCTTCAGCGAAAATAGTATCGAACGCGAGAGAAGACTTACCAGAGCCAGAAAGACCGGTAAAAACCACCATTTTGTTTCGTGGTATTTCAAGAGAAATATTCTTTAAATTGTGCGTTTTTGCTCCCTTAATGACAATTTTATCTGTCCCAAGTTCAGCAAAATCATTTGTGTTTTTTTCTTTTGCCATATGCGAATATCCGCTCACGAGGCGGTGGTCTTATAGTACCGTGCCTCATTGGTTGAAGCTAATCTTCTAGATCAACCACCATGCCTTTTTTAGGCCAGCGTGGTTTCTTTTTTGGTTTTTTAGGAACTGGAAGTAATTCTTCAAGTTTATATATTTCATCTCGCAATAGCGCTGCCGTCTCAAAATCAAGCTGTTCAACAGCATCGCCCATTTGCTCACGCTTATCGGCAATAAGAACGTTTAACTCTTTTGGAGTCTGTGTTCGCGCAATATCAATCGCGAGAAGCATTCCAACCGCCCTATCTCTTTCTCCCTGCAAAGTTTCGGTAATATCGTGAATATTTTTATGGATAGTAGTTGGAGTAATACCGTGTTTTGCATTATAAGCAATTTGAACTTCTCGTCTTCTGTTGGTTTCATCGATAGCGCGCTTCATAGATCCTGTAATCCTGTCTGCATAAAGCACTACTCTTCCGTTAACGTTTCGCGCAGCGCGACCCATGGTTTGAATGAGCGCGGTATCAGAGCGCAGGAAACCTTCTTTGTCGGCATCTAAAATTCCAACTAATTCAACTTCCGGAAGATCGAGTCCTTCACGAAGAAGGTTAACTCCCACTAAACAGTCGAACTCACCGCGCCGAAACTGGGTAAGAATTGTAATGCGATCAATCGTCTTTATGTCGCTGTGAATATATTCCGCTTTCACTTTTTTCCCACGTAAGAACTCCGCCAAGTCTTCCGCCATTTTTTTCGTAAGTGTTGTCACAAGTACACGCCCTCCTCCTGCTACCACCTTCTCGGTTTCAGCAATAAAATCCTCCACCTGTCCCATGTTGGACCTCGTAGGTCCAACATGGGACAGGTCTTCTATAATGGGACGAATTATAATTTCAGGATCTATAAGACCAGTTGGACGAATAACTTGTTCAATTGGTTTACCTGAATTCTCTAACTCGTATGGGCCTGGGGTTGCGCTGGTGTAAATTCTCTCACCTACCCTTTCTTCAAATTCATTGAAAGTGAGCGGACGATTATCAGCAGCTGAAGGAAGTCTAAATCCATGCTCTATAAGGGTTTTCTTTCGTGATTGATCTCCTGCATACATCCCACCAAGTTGTGGGATTGTGACATGTGATTCATCAATAACAGTTAAAAAATCAGGCGACCCATCAGCCTTCCGCGGGAAATATGAAAGCAGAGTATGTGGCGGTTCACCAACTTTTCTCCCATCAAAATGACGTGAATAATTCTCTATACCATTGCAATATCCTACCTCGCGAATAAGTGCTAAATCGTAGCGAGTGCGACGACGTATACGTTCTGCTTCAAGCATTTTTCCTGAATCTTCAAGTTCGAGAAGTCGTGCATCCAATTCTTTTTGTATATCTGCCATAGCACGCCCGCGATCCGACTCATCCGTCACATAATGTTTTGCCGGAAAAAGAAAAAACGCCTCTGGTTCATCTATAAGAGCTCTTGAGATCGCATTTAATCTAGCAATGTGAGCAATCTTTCCAGATTCTGGACGAATACGATATACCACTGTCTCATTTACTGGCATAAGCTCAACCGACGGCCCAACCGCTCTAAACGTGCCTGGAGTTAAGTCTGCGTTGGTTCTTTCAAACTGGAGTGAAATCATAAACCGTATAAATTCCGCGCGCTCAAACGTATCACCAACCGCAATTTTTCTATGAATCTTCGCGTACTCGTCAGGCGACCCAAGTCCGTATATGGCAGAAACCGATGCAACAATTATGACGTCTTTTCTGGTAAGAAGTGCTTGAGTTGAAGCGTGGCGAAGTCTATCAATTTCTGCATTGATTTGTGCCTCTTTTTCAATATACGTATCAGTAACCGGCATATAGGCCTCGGGCTGATAGTAGTCGTAGTACGAAACAAAATAATGTACTGCGTTGTTTGGAAAGAATTCTCGATACTCTTGCGTAAGTTGTGCTGCAAGCGTTTTATTGTGTGCAATAACAAGTGTTGGTTTACCGATCTGAGTTATGACATTCGCAACAGTGAACGTTTTTCCAGACCCAGTGACACCAAGAAGTGTTTGCTGTTCCTTTCCTTTTTTCACACCCGCAACAAGCGCTTTAATAGCGTTTGGTTGATCCCCTGCAGGAGAATAGTCAGATTTCAGGTCAAATAGCATTGTCTGTCCACTATAACAAATAGCCCGCACTAGAACTAAAGGTTTATAGGAACGTAGGGCAAATTAAAATGTAATGAGTGCTTTCCAAAATTCTCCTAACTTGCTTTCTTCTAATTTTTTTAAAAAATCAATTTGAGACTGGGATATTTTTTCTCCATTAGCAAGTCGCTCAAAAATCTTCGTTGCTCTCGAATTGCGCTTAGATTCTGACATTACATAAATATTATGATATTTCTAAAAACCATTGTCAAGACTTATAAGTTTGAAGAAATGAAGCACGAAATTGCTCAAATTTGTCTTCTACAATAGAACTCCGAATATCGTCCATGAGTTTCGTCAAAAAATAAAGATTGTGAATTGAGAGAATAGTTGCTCCCAGCATTTCCTTCGCCCTAAATAAATGTGACACATACGCTTTTGAAAAATGTTCAGATGCATATCCGCCGGTTGCTGTGTCGAGTTCTGAAAAATCAGTGGCATATTTTTCATTAAGCAGATTAATCTTTCCTCTGGCGGTATACATAGTTCCGGTTCGTGCAAGTCGAGTTGGTTGTACGCAATCAAAAGAATCTATGCCGTGCGATACCGCTTCAAAGATATCTTCTGGTTCGCCTATTCCTAATAAGTGTCTCGGTTTATTGCTGGGAAGATTTTTAATTGCTGAAATAAGCGCTTCACCCAAATCGGCTTTAGAAAATGTGCCGCCAATGCCATATCCATCAAAGTCCATACTGCCAATAATTCTTGCACTTTCTGCTCGCAAATCCATGTATCTGCCTCCCTGCACAATTCCATATATTGCCTGTGGCAACTTTTCACCTCGACTCAAGAGCGCACTATATGCACGGTCGCGGTGTGCGTTAAGAGAACGTTCCGCCCACGCGTGAGTACGACGCATGGAAGTTACTTGCTCATCGCGCGGCGCGTCCGGTAATACAAAATCATCAAACGCAAAAAATATATCTGCGCCAAGCATGTGTTGTATTTCAACAGACCGTTCTGGAGTAAATCGATAGAGCGTCCCATCGATGTGAGAAGTGAATGTCACCCCTTCATCATCAACAAGTGCAAGTTTTGCATGTTGTGTTTTAATTGATTCATCAAAGACCACGGCTTCATTTGCATTTTCACTTCTCTTTTCGACTACAAACTTTGAAGCATCTTTCTCATACCCAACACCAAGAGAAAAAACTTGAAAACCACCGGAATCAGTCATGAGAGGTTTATGCCAATCCATGAATGAGTGAAGCCCTCCGGCTTTCGCTACAATTTCTTCACCTGGCTGTAAAAATAAGTGATACGTGTTAGCAAGCGACACTTCAAGTTTTGCTTTCTCTGCCATGTCACTTGGAAGCACCGATTTCACTGTTCCTTTAGTTCCCACCGCAACGAATGCGGGCGTGTTAAAAGAACCGTGAGGTGTATGTATCACACCAACACGCGCTCCTTTGGGGAGCGCGTGTGAAATTTCGAATGTGTGTCCGCTATGCGGCATTAGTACTATTGGGCAGGCACTGCTGATCCAGGAGTGCGTGCTATAAGCTGCACATCAAAGATAAGCGTTGCGTTAGCAGGAATTGGACCAACTGCTTGTGCACCGTAACCAAGTGATGGAGGAATAGCGAGCAATCGACGACCACCAACTTTCATGCCAAGAAGACCTTGTTCCCATCCCGGAATCACTCCACCAGCACCTATGGTAAATTCAAAAGGTTGATTATCGTGTGCTTCGGTAGAATCAAATACTGTGCCGTCTGGTAGTACACCAATGTATTTTACTGAGAGCGTATCCCCAACAACTACTGCATCACCTTCACCTAAAATCACATCTTCATATCGTAGTTGAGAAACAGTCCCTGTTTGCTGTACTTCATTAAGAATAGCTTGAACACCAGTTGCCTCATTTGCTTGAGGAGCTTGTTGACCAAAAAGGCCAAAACCTCCAAGACCAAAAAATCCTAACCCTACAAAGATAACTACTACTGAAACTGCGAGAATAATTATGATATTTGTTTGTTTTCTTGACATAAAAAAAGATCGTATGTAATACGCTTAGCATAGCACATGCTTCTATACAGGCATCTGGCTAAATGACTTATTTGTGAACTTACAGCTTTACCACTTTTACCCCATCTGGAGTGTCTTCTACTGAAAAACCCATACCCAAAAGAATGTCTCTCAATTCATCAGAACGAGCCCAATTTTTGTCATTTCTTGCCTTTTCACGTTCCTCCAAAAGTTTCGTTACTTCTTCAGAAACTCCCCCTGAGACAGACACGGGCACGCTACGCATTTCTGATGGCATGTCTTTGAATCCAAGACCTAGTACTTGATCAAAATTAAGGACTGTTGCCCGTTTGTCTCTAGGAAGCACCGAATCATCTTTTAATAACTCCCAAAGAACAGCAACTGCTTTAGGCGTATCGAGATCATCACTTACTGCTTTCTCAAATTTCTCACGATATACATCTAACACTTTTCCTCCATTTACAGGCAGGTCCGCAAAGTGCCTTTTTGCTCTCTGTAGAGCAGTGGCCGCCCCCTGCAAAGACTCCCACGTAAAGTTCATGAGCGAGCGGTAATGAGTAGTTAAAAGTAAGTACCGATAGGCAATTGGTGAAATACCGCGCTCCTTTAGTTGATACAGCTGTATTGCATTCCCTTCTGATTTACCAATACGCTTCCCTTCCACAGTTATAAACTCTCCATGCATCCAAAAATTTGCAAAACGTTTGTTTGAGACCGCTTCGGCTTGAGCGATTTCGTTGTTGTGGTGGATGGCAATATGATCAACACCTCCAGTATGAATATCAAAATGTTTTCCAAGATATTTTGTTGCCATTGCAGTACATTCAATGTGCCACCCAGGAAATCCCTTACCCCAAGATGCTTCCCATCCAAGATTCTTGTTAAATTTCCATAACGCAAAATCTCTCTGATCATGTTTTTCAGCGTGTGCACCGAGACGTGAATGTGCGGAGTCATTCTCCACACCAGGAAGACCTAGCGCACCGTACGCTTTGAACTTAGCAGTATCAAAATACACTCCATCAGAAGTATTGTAAGCGTATCCTTTTTGTTTAAGAGATGTAATAAATGCTATTTGTTCTTGAATGTTGTCTGACGCTCGAGGATATGCAAAAGGCATCAGCACATGAAGTGTTTTCAAATCATCAATAAAAGACTTTGTGTACTTCTCCCCCAATTCATACATGTTTTCAAGATTGAGCTCCTTCCCTTCGCGTAACAACCCTGCACTCATTTTGTCTTCACCGTCATCACTGTCATGCACCAAGTGTCCTACGTCAGTAATGTTTATGATGTGTTTCACTGAAAAACCTCGATATTGCAATACGCGTTTCGCTATATCAGAAAAAATATATGCTCGCAAATTTCCTATGTGTGCGTAGTCGTACACTGTTGGTCCGCACGTATACATACGGACAGAACTCCCGTGTATAGGTTTAAACTCCTCTTTGTTTTTTGAGAGTGAATTATATAAAAACAAAGGTGAGCTTTTTATTTTTTTTCTTGAAAACCACATCTGACTAGTATGCCACATTCAATGTATCTTACTCAGGATACCGCATGTAGGCAGAGCAGGGGTTGTAAGGATTACCAATTCAAGGCACCGCCTGTTTTGTACTCAGTCACTCTTGTTTCAAAGAAATTCTTTTTCTTTGAAAGGTCGATAGCTTCACTCATCCAAGGGAATGGATTTTTAGAGTGGAACTGTGCTGGCAAACCAACTCTCTCCAATCTTCTATCGGCAATGTACTGAATATATTCTTTAAAGCCATCAGCATTAAGTCCAAAGATTCCTGTTGGGAAGACATCGCGGGCGTAAGTGTACTCAAGCTTCACTGCTTGATGTACCAACTCAATAATTCTGTCTTGAAACGCTTGCGTCCATAATTCAGGATTTTCTTCACGTATTGCATTAATGATTTCAAGACCAAAGTTCAGGTGCATTGATTCATCGCGCATGATGTACTGAATCTGCTCTGCTGAACCAGTGAGCTTGTTTTGTCTCTGGAATCCAAACATCACCGCAAAAGATGAGTAGAAGAAAATACCTTCCAAAATAAGTGAGAAGACGCACCAGTTCTCTAGAAACTTTTGATCAGCTTCGAATGTTCCTGTCTTGAAATCTTGTTCAAAAATTCCTTCGTTGAAAGAAAGTATAAATGCTTCCTTGTCGTAAAGTGCATCAACCTCACGGTACATGTTAAAAATCTTTGCTTCATCCATACCGAGCGATTCAACAATGTATTGATACGCGTGCGTATGGATTGCTTCCTCGTATGCTTGACGTAACAAGTAAATTCGAACCTCAGGAGATGTAACGTGTTTATAAAAACCAATAACAATATTATTCGCAGCAATCGAGTCAGCTGTTGTGAAAAATCCTAAGACTGTTTCAAATGCATGTCTCTCGTCCGAAGTAAGTGCCGTTGGTGATTTCCATTGTTCAATATCGAGCTGCATAGAAATTTCCGTTGGAAGCCAGTGGTTTGCATTCGCAGCGTTGTAGTACTCCCACGCAAATTTGTGCTTTATCGGATAGAGTTGAATAACGTCAGCCTCAAGACCGTTTATGATTCTTCGTTGATTAATGTCTACCGCTTTTGCGTTTCTTTGAATTGGCATGTGAGTTTAATTATGTTTGATAATCTTGGTTATTTATTCACAGGACTCGCAAGCAGCTTCAAGGGCGCGATGAAGCACGTACGTGCGTTGAGGAGCAGGAGTTACGCCACTTGGTACTGATGCTACCGGAGTCACGTCAATAGGTGTAGGAGTAACTACTTGTGTTGCTACTGGTTCTGTTTTACCAGATGGCCCCTGATCGCGTTTGTGGGTAGAGCCGTATTCTTTGGTAGAAACAGTAGATTTTTCAACCTGTGTTGCTGCAAGTGTTCTGAGGTAGTACGTCGTTTTCAATCCCATCAACCATGCGTAGAAGTATATATCAGCCAAGTCTTTGCCGGACGACCCTTTAAAGAAAATATTAAGAGACTGCGATTGATCAATCCACTTACCTCTATATGCAGCAGATTTAATAATCCATCGCATATCAATTTCGAACGTTTCTTTATACTTATCCTTTATTGCTTGCGGAATACCAGCAATATTTGAAACAGACCCATCTTGGAACTTTAATTCATTAAGCATTGCATCATTCCAAAGATTCAATCTCTTTAAGTCTTCTACAAGATATGGATTCACTACCGTAAAGTCACCACTGATATTCGACTCCACATAAATGTTTTTATATACCGGTTCAACAGAAGGCACAGCCGACACAATGTTTGAAGTAGAAGCTGTTGGTGCAATTGCCATACAGTTTGAATTTCTCATTCCATATTGACGGATAGCATCGCGAACAAAATTCCAATCGAAGCGTTCATCACGAGCAACATCAATTGTTTCGCCACGCTCTTCTTCAAGCATTTTGATCGTGTCTACAGGAAGAATTCCTCTATCCCACTTTGAACCTTTGAACGATTCGTATGCACCACGTTCGCGTGCAAGGTCAGTAGACGCTAGGATCGCGTAGTACGAAATAGCTTCCATGCTTTCATCAGCAAATTTCACACAATCATCAGACGCGAAATTAATACCCATCTGATACAACGCGTCTTGGTAACCACCGACACCTAAGCCCACAGGCCTGTGGCGCATGTTTGAATTCTTTCCTTCAACGGTTGGATAGAAGTTTAGGTCAATTACGTTGTCGAGCATGCGCATACCTACCGTCGCTGTTTCTTTTACTTTTTCACGATCAAACTGACCCGCAGTGACATGCATTGCAAAGTTAATCCATCCTAAGTTACATACCGCAGTCTCATCTTTAGAATTGTTGAGGGTAATTTCTGTACAAAGGTTAGAGTTGTGAATGACACCCACATGATCCTGAGGAGAACGAATATTCGATGGATCTTTGAAGGTAATCCACGGGTGTCCTGTCTCGTAAAGCATGGCGAGCATTTTCTTCCACAAATCAACTGCTTTGATTCGTCTGAAGAGTTTAATCTTTCCTTCATCCGCCATTTTTTCATATTGTGCGTATGCTGTTTCAAACCTGCGGCCGAAAATATGGTGCAAATCAGGAACCTCATCTGGTGAAAAGAGTGTCCAATCACCTCCCTCACGAACTCTCTTCATAAAGAGGTCGGGAATCCAGTTTGCGGTGTTCATGTCGTGTGTACGACGTCGCTCGTCTCCAGTGTTCTTACGTAGCTCCAAGAAATCCTCTACGTCGTAGTGCCACGTCTCCAAATACACCGCGGTTGCGCCACGGCGGCGACCCGAGCGGTTAATAGCGACGGTTACATCGTTCGCAATTTTGAGGAATGGAATAGTTCCTTGAGACGTAATTCCCGCTTTCTTTATATATGCTCCTGTTGCACGTAGGTTAGTCCAATCGGTACCAATACCTCCTGCCCACTTAGACATTTGTGCATTGTCTCCGTACACCTTAAAGATGTGATCAAGGTCATCTTCTACGGTGTTTAGGTAACACGAAGAAAGCTGTGCGCGCGGCATACCTGAGTGAAACAAAGTTGGTGTTGATGGAACGAAGCGAAGCGTTGAAAGCATTTCATAAAAACGAATTGCCCATGCTTCACGATTCTCCTTCTCATTTAATGCGACACCCATGGCGACACGCATGTACAACATTTGAGGTGTCTCAAGCATTCTTTTATTTTCACGATCCTTAATGAGATATCTGTCAGATAGTGTGGCAACTCCCATGTACTTCAAGAGTCTATCGCGCTCTGGTCTGACTGCTGAGGCAATTTTTGCAAGATCAAACGTAAGTATGCGTTCATCAAGTTGTTTCAAAGAAACTGCATGCTTTACGTTATCTATAAATGCCTCACGGTACTTTGCATCAAAATCAGCTGGTGCAATAGATACTGCATCAACCTTCAACACGCCGCCATACAATGTGTTCAATAAAAGTTGTGCGGCGAGTTGGTTATACGCAGGATCACGTTCAATCATTGAGCGCGCAACCATAATAAGAGTTCGTTCAATTTCTTGCGTCGTAATACCGTCATACACTTCGCGTTGAATTTGTTGTACCAAAGAATCAATATCAACCGACTTCAAATTTTCTGGAAGCACGCTCGCATGGAGAGTCTTACGAATTTTATCAATTGAAAATATTTCTCGTGTTCCGTCAGATTTTTTAATCAAGAGTCCCCTCTCCTCAATTTTCTTAACAACTTCCTCTTGTTGTTCTTGTCGAATTTTCGAATGTTCGTAGCGGTAAATAATGTATGCCTTTGCTACATCAAAATACATACGCTCCATCAATGCGTGCTCTACCAAATCTTGTATTTCTTCTACTGAAGGTATGGCTGCGGTGCCTGCATAGCGTAAACGAACCGCACTCGCAACTGCTTCACCAATTGCTTGCGAGTCATCTGTATGGGGATCTTGCAGAACTTCCAAAAATGCTCGAGAAACTGCGGAAACAATTTTATCTTGATTGAAATCGACAATCGTACCGTTTCTTTTTTTTGTTTTCTGCGTAATGCTCATAGTCAGATGTTGTTTCCCTTACTTGGGTGATGAATAAATAATGGTTTTAATAGAAGTTTTCGAGTAAAAATACTCAAAAATCTTCATGCGAAACGAAAATTGGGTGGATGTATAGAGTACAACGAATTACAAAAAATTGCGTCTATTCTTACAAAAAAAAGTGTGTGGAAAACCTCAAAATCTACAAAACAAGGTAATGTCAACACCTGTTGGTGGGGCACTGTCCCAAAAGTACCTTTAGTAGCCGTATCTCAGCAATTGATAGATATTAAAATATCCCATTTTTTGGGATTCGTAAAAAATTAATTATCGCTATGACACAAAATTATCGTGATTCCATAGCTTCTGAATAGCCTCCGGCGTCAGCGGTGCTATTCAAAAATAATCTTTGTTTGAAAACAGCTTGCGCGTCAGGTATACGTTCAGAATTCCCTTGCCAGACAGTGAGTACAGGATCTTGTAGTGCTCTAGAAAAACAAAACGCAATTGGCCAATGAAATGGTTCGAGGCGAGCGATAGCGTTAAGATCCTTAGTTGCAATTTCCGGACTTTCTTCGTTAGAAAATAAGAGTACCCCTCCGAGCTCTGCAGTGAGGGTCGTAGAAAGCGCTCGAAGGGTGCGTTCGGCAACCTCTGTGGCGAGCGCTTGAATCTCATTTTTAGCTCCTGATCCTGCCATACTGGACTCAACAAGTACGCTATGCCACTTAACATGCTCAGCTTCACAAGCGGTATGTAGTTTTCCGAGCACTATGGTTAATACCGACTCAGCTTCTGCCGCGCTCAACGGCCCGTCAGTAGTAATCTCAACACCAATGATTGGAAGTATCGATGCTTCTTGAAGTCGCCTTGCAAACATGGCAAGCTTTGCGATGTCAGTTTCTACATCTGTAAATGTTCCATCGTGCGTATGCACAATCAATCTTTGCTTACCTGCAACGACACCGTACGACTGAAACATTTCAATCCTTGAAACCACGTCGCGTATATTATCTTCGTCGAGATGTACTGCGAGTAAAATGTTTTTTGATGCAATTAGTTCAGTAATACCCCACTGACCTTTCACTGACCTGTCGAGCGTATCTTCAGAAATTAAAACTGCTGACAAGGATTCTTCAATGCTAGGTGTTGAGAAAAGCAGCTGATAGTAAGCACGATGCGTTTCGTCGTTGTTTGGAACCTGAAATTCATCAAAACGAGCTTCAAGCGCTACCGTACTTTCATCAGACGCTAGCACTCCCTTCCTGTCGGTCATAAACTTGCGAGCCGTGTCTTGCAGAGTCATATATACATAATACTCTAGAAAAAAATTTCAAATTCTAACTATGGGTACAAAAAAACTGCTCATCGGCAGTTTGGGTCCCCAATCGGGGCTTTCTGTAATTATTCTTCTATCGAGGCATCTTAGAGGATACAAATCACTCTATGTGCCACCCAAGCCTCTGGATTTGTTGTCTCGTAACCACAAGGACAAGAGTAATGAATAGATGACGTGTTTGTTACTTTAGCTGACTCAAACATGTTTATAAATGTACTTACTATATAATTTCGACCTACACCAATTTCAACTTCAAAGAGCTCAAAAATGGCTTACCAACTAGAGTGTCGAAGATGATTCAAAACCCTACCGATGTTGGGATTCTACGCTTTTTTTCCTAAACGTCAATATATGTACTGTGGAACTACAATATGGCTAGATTTATGACATTTTACTTGATTTATAGGTCTCTGGTTCATGCGCATCTATATAAAGAATTGGAACGTTATGGTTTGTAAGCTCAACTTCAAGCACGTTCTGATCATGACCTAAAAATACAGCGTCAATGTGATGCGTTTTAAAAACGCTCCACTCACCTGCCACCTCATCACCAGTAACCACTTCGAAGCTTGAATCAAACTCCCGAATCATACTTTCTCTCTCCTGAAACGTGCGCCTTGGATATTTTCCCTTTAGTGAGTGGACAACGCCATCTCTAGCAACTACCACAATCAATTTCTGAGTTTTGTTTTTTGCGTTTTGTAAAAAATACTTGTGCCCTTCATGCAACCCATCAAATACTCCAAATACAACCGATTGCTTATACATCATTTATTACACAATAACTAAAAATCATATTTACCATCCTGAACTTTGCGCATTTATGACAGCCACCAGTGAGAGAATCTATCTATAGTAGTTGGTCGAACACCAAGCATGAGTGCAGGAACAAATAGAAAGAACGCGAGCGGGATAGAAAAATATGCAAGAGCTACAGAAACACCCACCCATATAATAAGAAAGACGTAACGAATTTTAATCACTTGCACTACTCGTTTTTCTATATCCGTGTTCACTAAACGATCATTTTCGGTAGCGTATGTCCAGTGCCAATATAAAAGAGCGCCACAAATTATTAAGTTTAATCCGTAAAGCAACACTGCGAGTGCTGATGTATGGTACAGGGAAAGTATGTGGGTAGAAAACGGGACAAAAACAACAAACATTAGGAATACAATATTAATCCAAAGAAATAGACGATCAGAACGTTGTATGAAGTGGTACTGATTTTGCTGACTCACCCACATCATGCCAAGCACAATAAAGCTCATTGCATAGGTCAAAAAGGCAGGAACTAGTGTTACAAGCTCGCTCCCTAGTGACATTCCGTTACCCAGCTCGGGTACGAGAAAATTGAGAACAAGAAGTGTCATTGCAAAACCAAAAATATTGTCACCAAGCGACTGTATGCGGTCAGTGGTAAGCGCACCGCTTTTTAAAAGCTCCGCATCAGCTCGTGTTTTTGCGGTATTCGTCATGTTCTCAAAACAATACGTGAAATGTAAGCAATCTGCAAAGCAAATTATGCGATGTGCATGGTTTCCATTAAACCTTTAAACTCATCACTTTCTATATTGGTAATTCCCTTTGCGTGCAAATACCCAACGATTGTTTGAACAAACAAGGGGGAGCCAGCTACTTGGTATATTGCGTCTGGTTTTTGTATCACTATTTTTGCAAGCTCAACCTCTAGATTTGTACGCGCGCCTTTTATATATGTTACTGGCAGAGTATAAAAATCTTTTTCATATAAATAATTCTGATTACTTATATGTAGTAGCGTTGCATCTATCATAAGAGATTTACGCTGTGCGTCTCTCAATATAGACCGAAACGGTGTCACGCCAACACCTCCCGCTATCATCACTACATCCGTCTGGAGCGGCCATGAAAGATGACCTTTAATTTTAAAAAGTGTTGCGCTCTCACCAAAAACCAACTCTTGAAGTTTTTTTTGATAAGAACTTTCTGAATGCTGATCAACACCAAACCATATTTCAGGGTCGTGAGGAGCTGATGCAAATGAAAATTCTCTCACTGCTTTTACGCCTTCGGGTAATCCTTCAAGACGCACATGTACATATTGCCCAGCCATGAACAACACAGGTTCAATTGGCTTCCATACGTACGTATAGACTGAACCGTACTCATGTCTTCGTTCTACAAAAGTAATTTTGTGTTCTTGAAATATGTTTCTAGTGTGATCCATATTGGGTTCAATAGCATACCATCTCCAGAAATAACTTGAGAAATCATATTTTTAGACGTATTCTTTAAATATGAATATGAAGTTGCTATCAATTATTCTCGGTTTCATCATTATCCTGGGTGTTGGTGGATTAGTATTTATCCCAAAAAATTCTCAGACCGAAGCCATGTCGGTTTCAGGAAAAGGTTCAGAGACGAATTCTCAAGTTGAATCTAGCAATTCGACCGACACCCAATCAACTCCTACTACTCCTTCCTCTCCGACAACATCTCCTGCTCCCGTCGTCACCTCAACACCAAGTGGCATTAGTGCAAATGTCATCGCCGCACACAACACACGCTCAAGCTGTTGGTCTTCCATCAATGGCAGTGTGTACGACTTAACGAGTTGGATTCCAAACCACCCAGGTGGTGAAAAAGCAATTCTACAACTGTGCGGCATTGATGGCTCTCAAAAATTTAACAGCCAACATGGTGGGGGCGAAAAGCAACTTATGATGCTCTCTGGTTTTAAGATAGGTGTGCTCGCGCAATAAATATGAACCAAAAAGAAATTGGGCTGTTAGTGCTTCGTCTTGGACTTGCGTCAGTTTTTTTGTGGTTTGGATTCTCTCAACTCACTAACGGCATAGCGTGGGTGGCTTGGGTTCCTGAGTGGGCGGTACAGTTACTCCACATTCCACCTGCAATGATAGTTCTTGGAAATGGACTGTTTGAAGTTATTGCAGGTGCCTTACTTGCGCTTGGTTTTTTTGTACGACCAGTTGCTGTTCTCCTCGCAATCCACACAGCAATTATTGTTTTTGAAATTGGCTTCACCGCAATAGGAGTTCGTGATTTTGGCTTACTTACCGGACTTATCGCTCTTGCACTTATTTCACAAAAGAACTGAAGAGTTGTAGTTCGTGGGGCTAATGACCATGGCCCTCCGTGTGCTCTATTACTCCATCATAAACTTCTTTGTTTTCAGCTCCTTCCACTTTTAGAATTCCCCACGCGCCTCGATCAAAACGGGAAAGCGCATGATCCACTAGGACATAGCTTCCTGGGTAATCAACTTTAAACTCAACTACCGCTGCGCCACCTGCCGGAATGAGTGTTGTTTGAACGCTTTGAGCAGGAGGGCTCACTAAATCTCCTTCCCGATACACGCGGTCGAAAATTTCCCCAATAACGTGGAAGCTCGAAATCAGGTTAACTCCTCCGTTTCCAACATATAGACGCACTGTCTCGCCAACTTTTGCGTTCATGTTCTCCGCTAAAGCTCCCGTACGGCCATTGAAAACAACATACTGTGGTTTTCCATCAAGCATTGCCTCTGCATCAAAAAGTTGCAGCCCTTGTCTCCCAAGAGCGCCAACGCTATAGAATTCTCCCTGCATCACGTAAAACTCCTTATCAACTTTTGGCAATCCTCCTTTAGGCTCAACAAGAATCAACCCATAAAGACCGTGCGTCATGTGACTTGGCACGTTCGTATGCGCGCAATGATAAATATATATTCCTGGATTAAGTGCCTTGAAGCGGAATGTTTTGGATTCTCCTGGCATAACGTCCGTCGAAACTGCGCCACCACCTGGACCATTTACTGCATGCAAATCTATGTTATGCATGTGTAAACTAGTAGGATCATTTTTTAGTGTCAATTCAACAGTGTCTCCCTCACTCACGCGTAAAAATGGCCCAGGCACTGTCCCATTGAACGTCCAATAGTTAAATGTCACACCGGGCGCCATCTCGGCAATAACTTCTTTCGTCACTAATTCTATCTTCACTACCTTTGTCTCAAATCTATTGATTGGAGGAGGAATATCATTTGGGTCGCGCGCAATATCTTCTACTTTTTCAAATGTCTTGAAGTTCGTTAAAAATTTCCACACATTTTCAAACGGGAGCACCGGTCCTGGTGCTGGCCCATAGGTTTTAAGAAAGAATGGATATTCGAACCCACGAGGAAGACCATTGGGGATATAAAATGCAACAGAAGCACCAAGAAAAACGACAAGTAACACAAGTGTTATCTTCCGTGAATGCAGGCGTCTTAACAAAAGGTACAAAAGGAATCCCGCAAACGCATATGCAATGAAAAGTCCAAAACCTTCAACGAGATACTGCCAAAGATACGAGAGTGATTCAAACATACAAGGTTAAATAGTTAATTAAAAGGTATCTGGCAATCCTCAAAACAGTGTGCACTGCGGTTCAGCGTGTATACGCGCTCTCGTCCACGATCTTCACTTAACACTGCATCAACAGACCTAAGAATATTAAGGTGATGCGATATTGTTGGCTGACGTAACTGCATTTGTCCCGTAAGCTGACTAACAGTCATTCCTCCTTTGGTTTTTCCAAGCAAACACACAAGATTGTAACGACTCTTATCTCCCACTACTTTAAAGCAGTCGGGACAGAGCTCTTCTTCGCCAGTTTTAACCCATGCCGGACGAGCATACGTGAGAGTTTCTTTACTTTTTTTTGTTTTTATTTTTGAATTTTTTATCCCCAATTGTTTTTTATGCATAGACACTTATCTATATGTTAGACTCATAGACCCTTATCAATATATCACCTCCATCACATATGTCATCACAACAATCCCCCCTACTTGTTCATATCGTAAAAAGAAATGGGGCTCGAGTACCATTTGATGTACAAAAAATTGAAACTGCAATAGAGCGCGCAATGCGTGCTGCAGGTGAATTTAGAGATAATGTTGCGGGAGATATTGCCGAGGAAGTAGAAAAGGTGTTGTATGCAAAGAAAACAGGAACCTCCGAGTATGTTCCGACCGTAGAAGGTGTGCAGGATGAAGTTGAAAGGATACTCATGGCTCAAAACTTTCCCGCAAGTGCAAAAGCTTATATTTTGTACCGTGCAGAGCGCACTCGTTTGCGCGACACACAAGGAGAAGTACCTGAACATGTTCGTAAACTTGCAGAAGAGAGTAAAAAATATTTCAAAAATAATCCGCTTGGAGAATTTGTATATCTTCGAACATATGCGCGCTGGATTGAGTCGGAAAACCGCCGAGAGACATGGATAGAAACCGTTGATCGTTATGTTGCATTTATGAAAGAGAACCTGGCTGACAAACTTTCTACTGAAGAGTATGAGGAAATACGCGAAGCAATATTGAAACAAGAAGTTATGCCATCCATGAGATTGATGCAATTTTCTGGAGAAGCTGCACGAAGATGCAATACCTGTGCATATAACTGCACGTTTACTGCTCCAACAGGTCTCGAAGATTTTGCTGAAATTATGTACCTCTCAATGCAGGGGTGCGGTGTTGGTTTTTCTGTTGAAAGTCAGAACATAGAACAGCTTCCTCAAATTCAGAAACAAAGCAACAAACAAATTTTGAATCATACGGTTCTTGATTCAAAAGAAGGATGGTGCGACGCTCTCACCTTAGGCATGAAAACATGGTACTCGGGTGGTGACATTGAATTTGATTATTCAAAAATTCGCCCATCGGGTGCTCGATTAAAAACCATGGGTGGTAAGGCTTCAGGGCCAGAACCATTACGTTCCTTACTTTCATTCACGCGTGAAAAAATTCTCAACCGACAAGGCCGACGATTACGCGGAATTGATGCCCACGATATAATTTGCAAAATTGGTGAATGTGTCGTTTCTGGAGGAGTCCGAAGAACCGCAATGATCAGCCTTTCTGATCTTGATGACACTGATTTACGAGATGCAAAAAAAGGTCAATTCTTCATTACAGCACCATACCGATCAGTAGCAAATAACTCTGCCGTCTACGAAACAAAACCTTCAAATACCGAACTGATGGAAGAGTGGGTGGCACTTATGAAAAGTGGCTCTGGAGAGCGAGGAATATTTAATCGTGGAGCACTTGGAAATACCCTTCCCGAACGCCGAAAAACATATTTCAGTGAAGTTGGTTTTCTTGGAACTGATGGAGTCGTTCAGGGATCGATAGGTACAAATCCTTGCGGAGAGATTATTCTACAATCAAAGGAATTTTGTAACTTATCTGAAATTATTGCGCGATCTGATGACACGCACGAGACACTACTAAGAAAAGCTCGACTCGCTTCACTCATCGGTACCTACCAGTCAACGCTCACGAAGTTTAACTACATTTCAAAAGCGTGGACGGATCATTGTGAGGATGAACGCCTTCTTGGAGTATCGGTAACAGGACAATGGGATAGCGAAGTCGCGCGAAAACCTGAAACCTTGCGCGCTATGCGCGACATGGCAGTTAAAACCAATGCCGTCTATGCAAAAAGATTTGGCGTAAAACAATCACTTTCAGTGACTGCAGTAAAACCTTCAGGAACTGTGTCTCAAACGTTTAACTGTTCATCCGGTATTCACCCACGACATGCGCAATACTACATACGCCGTGTTCGCATTTCGGCTACCGATTCCCTCTTCAAAATGTTGAAGGATCAAGGTGTCCCGTACTACCCTGAAGTCGGTCAAACCAAAGAGAACGCAACCACCTACGTATTAGAATTCCCCGTTGAATCACCCAAGGGTTCGGTATTCAAGGATGATTTTTCTGCATTACAACAACTCGAGTACTGGAAGTTAGTAAAACTTAATTACACAGAACACAATCCGTCAGCAACAATTTCAGTCGGTGAAGATGAGTGGATAGCTGTTGTTGATTGGATTCAAAAGAACTGGGAAATCATTGGAGGATTATCATTCTTGCCACGCTTTGACCACGTATATCAACTTGCACCATACGAAACAGTAAACAAAAAACGCTATGAAGAGATGGCGGAAGCGTTTCCATCAATAGACTACTCAAAACTAGTGACCTATGAGCACACTGATGAGACGGAGCAGAAAAAAGAACTTGCCTGTGTTGGCGGAACGTGCGAAATAGACGAGTTTGTTGCAGTAGAAACTATTTCAACATAAACCAAAACTCAAATAATTACGCATACAAACACATTCATGAAAAAACTTCTTCTCACACTTCTCTTACTATTGGCCTTGGCGCCTTCTCCGCTTCTTGCTGACGAAGAAAGCACTCCGGCACCCACTCCTGATCCGATAGCAATAACTTTACGAGTAGAGACGGCATCTGCAACACTCTTTAACGGAACGATTACTGTTTCTGCGTGTACTACTTTCCCAGCAAGTACGACACAGACGGTAAACGGCTTCTGCGCACTCGAACAATCCGGACTTACCAATACCTGGACATGGTACGGTGAGGACGCATTTCTCGATTCCACGAACGGCATTAGTAATGATTCATTACTCGGCAACTACTGGACATGGTTTGCAAATTTGGAACTCGGACCAGTAGCGCTCAATAAACATCAATTAGTCGCTAACGAGACGCTCCTCCTTTCCATTGGTACGTTTCCTCTTAAGATAAATATTTCAAATGTGTCGCCAGAGGTTGGCATTCCCACAACAATAACAGTCTCAAAATTTTCTTTTGATTCAAACTTTAATCCGGTTTGGCTCCCCGCGTCAGGTAGCACAGTCTATGTTGGTCCATATACCATTACATCAAACACTGAAGGGGTGTCCGTGTTTACCGCAACAACAACCGACCCATTTACCATATACGCCACTGAAACTAACTTTTTACCAACCGAACACGTCACACTCACTCCAGTGGCAAGCACCGTCGTTGAAACTCCAACACCCGCTCCGCAAACATCGGGTGGTGGAAGTGGTGGAACTGTGCTTCCGTCAAAAGGAGACGCGGATGCAGCGTTAACATTTCTACTTCAACATCAACAGAGCGATGGTTCGTTTGGTAGCGCAATGCTCAATGATTGGGTTGCGCTTGCGCTGAGTAGCGCCGACAACTCACAAGCATCACTAAACGCCCTTATCCCTCATCTCTTGCGACAAAATGAACTAACACATATAACCGACTATGAGCGTCGTGTCATGGTGCTTGAAGCACTCGGCATAGATCCATACGCACATAGCGACGCAATTCAAAAAATAATTTCTGAATTTGATGGGGTACAGATTGGTGATCCTAACCTAGTTAATGATGACATCTTCTCACTCTTCCCTCTTACACATGCAGGATATACAACAGAAGATGAGATCATTGTAAAAGAAGTAACATTTATTCTTTCAAATCAAGATCAGAGCGGTTCATGGGGAAGCGTTGACCTCACGAGCGCGGCAATTCAGGCGCTCGTGCCTCTGTCTGATGTCGAAGGCGTTCCTGAAGCAATTCTAAATGCACGAGAGTACCTTGTGGCGAATCAAGATACTAATGGATGTTTTGGAAATAGCTATTCAACCAGCTGGGCATTTCAAGCAATCGCAGCTCTTGGAGAATCTCCTTCTGCCTGGACGGTATGGGGAGGGTCCACGCCACTTTCGTGCATGGCACTCTTGCAAGCACCAGACGGAGGTTTTGGACTAAAGGAAGCAACTATTGAAAGTCGTATTTGGGCAACAGCCTATGCTGTGCCAGCACTTCAAGGAAAATCATGGAATACGATACTCCAGAAATTCCCGAAGCAAACTATTGCAACACAGAGTGTTATCGAGGTACCTGAAAAAATCGCCTCAACCTCAACAGGATCTTCCTTAAGTATAGCTCCCTCTGGCGTTGTTCTGGGCACAAGCACCATAGAGAGAATTCCCACTATTCCAGTAATCAATAAAAATAAATTTGAAGAAACAATATCAACCGTTCCTATAGTACAGACTTACGAAGCTGTTCCAGCACCTTCAACTTCGTCAACACTATTGAACACTATCGAGAACTATTTGTTACTGATGATACGCGGAGCCGTCTCATTATTAAACTTATAAATACACATATGCTCTACACTAGAAAAGGTGATGACGGCACATCAGGACTCTTCGGCACCAAAGACCGACTACCAAAGAACAGTCCTATATACGACGCACTAGGAGCACTTGATGAATTGAATTCCCTCTTAGGTATGTGCAGGGCACGATTAGTCTCGTACAGTTTCTTTCAATTACAGAACAGTATAGAGAGATCTCAAGAATCACTCTTTATTATTCAGGCGGAACTTGCTGGAGCAGAAAAAATCCTCTCACAAGAGCACGTAGATACACTTGAAAACGCTGTGGACTCAATTGAAAAGTTAATTGGAAATCCTCATGCGTTCACCATTCCAGGTGCCACAGAGCTTTCGGGACTCTTAGATTACGCCCGGGCTGTATCACGCAGAGTCGAGCGTGTCGTCATTAGTGTAGGAACAACTCACAACATTTCACCCGCATCCACTGCATACCTTAATCGTCTCTCGAGCTTTCTCTATGCACTTGCTAGGTATACTGCAGCAGAGGCTAAAGCGAAAGAATCCTCGCCATCGTATTAAAAAAAAATAATTACTTACATATGAAAAAAAATATTTTAAAGTTTTCTTTCCTAGCGATACTTGCACTATCTCTTTTTGGAGGCGTATCAATTTTAATCAATGAAACCAAACCCTCACCCACTCAAGTTTCTGAAACACAAAAAACAACAATCTCACTCTCCATTCAAGATGTCTACGAGGCTAAACAAATAATCATTGCCGAAGGCGAGACAGTACTCACAGTGTTGGAAAAATTAAACCAGGAAGATTCTCAACTTACTCTCTCCACAAAAACATACAAAGGGCTTGGTGTTTTAGTCGAAGGAATAGGAACTCACAAAAATGGCACAGATAAAAAATACTGGCAATACAAAGTAAACGGTGTAATGCCTCAAATTGGAGCAGATCAGTACACACTTAAATCTGGAGACTCCATTGAATGGTTCTTTGCGACTTCAAAAGAATAAGTATGCCAACCAAACTCCTTTCCATAGTAAGTCTCATAGGAGTCGGTATTGCTGGCCGTTTAATTCCCCATATCCCAAATGCCACACCAATAACTGCGATAACTCTGACCGCAAGTAAGTATGTAGGACGCCTACCCGCCATTCTTGTCCCAATCATCACCATGCTCATCACGGATGCGATTATAGGTTTCTACGACTGGAGAATACTCATCAGTGTGTATGCATCTTTTCTATTCATTAGTCTCTTTGGTATCGTTGCTCGCAAATATCCCAACCTACTTCCCACCGGCCTTGTACTAATAATTGCTCCGCTGCTTTTCTTCCTTGTAACCAACTTTTCAGTATGGCTTCTCTCTCCGTGGTACGAAAAAAGTATCTCAGGACTTTTGTATTGTTACACCCTCGGCCTTCCTTTCCTTCGAAATATGTTCCTTGGAGATATAGCCTACACAGCTATTCTATTTGGGGTATTTGGAATACTTGGTGTACTTAAAACTCGCAAGCAACGTGCACTAAAACGAGCTTAGTTCAGGAGAAAAATAGAAGCGTTCAAATATGTTGCAAACAAAACCCACGCAAAGTAAGGAGCAAATAAATATCCTGCTGTTTTGTCAATTCTGTAAAACGAGCGCATGAGTATGAATATCATTGCGAGCAGGACTCCTATGATACCAAGCGCGAGTGCAGGTTTTTGAAGTCCAAAAAATACAATAGACCACAGCGCATTCACTGCAAGATGTACTACGTACAGAATAAGAATCGGAACTACTTTTGGTGAGTCACTTCTCTTTTCCCAGACACGCCACGCCGCAACTGCCATAAGTGTGTAGAGTACTGTCCATGCTGGAGCAAAAATCCAATTAGGAGGGTTAAGAAACGGTTTTACTAAATCTGCATACCAACCTTGAATTGCGCCGAATGTGAAGTAAGAGCCAAGAAATGCAGCACTAAATGCTAAAAATAGGGATACAAAAAATGCAAGAAAAGATTGAGTTGTTTTCACTCTTTAATTGTATCAAACATATAGCGTGAAGGCCGTCACCACTCTCACATTGGCGAGAGAGCGACATAGAACGCAATACGCCTTATACTAGACGCATGGACAAGCCTCTTTTCCCAATGCGTATCAATAAGTACCTTGCACATAAAGGTTTTTCTACGAGAAAAGACGGTGACACGCTGGTATCAAAAGGACTGGTGACCATCAACGGGAAGCGTGCTGTTTTGGGCGATAAGGTACAAGAATCCGACAAAGTAGAAGTGAAAGGAAAACAAAAAAAGTTTCACTACTACGCCTACAATAAACCAGTAGGAGTGGTAACTCACTCACCTACCGAGGATGAACAAGATATTCTCGCTCAGGTTTCACTGAAGAATGTATTTCCAGTAGGACGCCTCGATAAAAAATCCAAGGGGTTAATAATTTTGACTGACGATGGACGAATAACTGACAAACTACTGAACCCTGACTATGTGCACGAAAAAGAATATAGCGTGAGCACAAAAGCTGAGCTTGCGAACAATTTTAAAAAGCGAATGGAGGCAGGTGTCTTTATTGAAGGGTACACCACCAAACCATGCGTTGTAAAAATATTGAGTGACAGAAAATTTAGCATCACACTCACTGAAGGGAAACGTCACCAAATTAGACGTATGTGCTCGGCACTTGGCGCAGACGTCGCTAACCTAGAGCGAACCCGCATTTTAAATATTCGACTTCGTGGACTAAAGTCGGGTCACTACAGAGCGATAGAGGATAAGGAACTGAAAATTTTTCTAAAAGAAATGGGTTTGTAGAATATCTAGTTTAAATTCTGGTTTCCATCCCTGAGAGATGCTGTCACAATGTTTCGTTCTTCCTCAGAAAGTTCAGAATACGACCTTCCAAATATGGTAGTAGCAGCTTCAATGCAACGCAGTATTGCGTTACCAATATCTCGATGATCTGCTTCGTTTAGTACCATCTCTCCATCGGCAACTAACTGAAAACTTCCTTCGTTTGACATATGTAATAGTATGGCACGCTACTATCAGCATGTCAAGTATGACACTTAATGCAATTTTGTATTCTTTGCATTATCATTTGCAACAACATCGTCAACAATCTTTTGATCTTCTGGACTTAATTCATCATACTCTTTGCCAAACTTATCTATTGCAAAATTATCAACGCGACCCTTTGCTAAGGCTATATCTGCAGCATCAACATATTGACGTTCGAATTCTTCTGGTGAAAGATTGCCAGTCTCTGACATAGCTATTTTCCCTCTCCAAGGTCCGCTGCTTGAATGGGACTTTGAATTTGTGGAGGAGTAATAACAATCTCTCCAAATTGTTTTTCGTAGTTTTGTATTTGAGCGCTCATCCAGTCAGAAATACTTTTCATGGTCTGTGGAGTTGCAGCGAAGGTATCGAGGTTATTACCGGAAGTAAGTGCGAAAGAAAATATTTCTTTACTATATGCACCTATTGCACCATCGCAAAGCTTCTTAGGGAGTTGATTAAGATCTACTTTTGTTGGGTCAATCATATATTCAGTATAGCGTAACAGCTATATTATGGCGTTACGTCCTTAAAGGTGACACCAAGGGGCAAAATAAACTTAGTTTGATCCGCTAACCATGGCTCACAACTATATGCTCCGATGGTATCAGGATTAAAACCAATAGTTCCTGAGTTTGGCGCAACTTTCGTTACATCTGTACTCGCCGTTCTTATCTTTAAGCCCATACCCGGAGTGGAAGACGTCCATGTGTAGTAAAAATTATCACGAGTGAGAAATTCTGTTTTTATTTTTTTACCGGATACTTCTGTATTAAATTCACCTCGCAGCATACTGTTAA
>SCVI01000052.1 GCA_004296925.1 Patescibacteria group bacterium
GCTCTTCCGATCTCGAAGAAGTCGCTGACTTTAAGAAAATGTCTAAAGAAGAGGAGATTGGGTACCGCATAGTACTTTCAGCTCTCGTTCGTCCTTTGAAACAAATTGCAATTAATGCAGGAAAGGAAAGCGGAGAGGTGATAGTGGATGCGGTCCGTAAATCAAAGGGTTTTGCGGGGTACGACGCAGTGAAAGATGAAATTGTTGCTGACATGATGCAAGCAGGAATTATTGATCCTGTGAAAGTTACTCGTGGAGGTATTGAGCACGCGGTTTCTGCAGCAGCAATCCTTCTTACTACAGAAGTTGCAATTGCAGACGAACCAGAAGACAAGAAAGAAGGTGTCCCAGGAGGCGGTATGGGAATGGACTACTAAAAATGTATTGATAAATATTTTTGAAATCAAAAAATGTCTAAAGAAGATCTAACAAAGTTATCAGAAGAAGGTGAAGCGGGTGAAAATACGCAAAATCCTGAGAAATTTGAGCTGCCTCCGCAACAACGTGAACCTCACCCAGGGAATCCTCATGGAGAGGAACCAAGTAGTTGGGAATAACACAACTAAAAACCCTCACGAGAGTGAGGGTTTTTAGTTGTTTATTGACAGACAGCCATAGTGGGTTATAGTACTCAAATTATGTCTAGAGAACATTTTCCAGAAGATCGAAACGAAGCTCGTGCACTCATTAAAAGTTTTAGGGGCGCAGCCCGTTCAATTCGAGATGGTTTTGCTCGCATTCTTCGTGATTGGCGTAGGGAGGAGCGTACTAAAAGACTGAGCGCGGGTGCATAAATCTGCTATAATGAAGTATATGAATATTCTTTACATTGTCCTTGCTGTTGTTGCAGTACTTATCGTCTGGCTCGTTGTTGCGTATAACGGATTTATCAGTCTCAGGAATCGCGCTAAAGAAGCATGGTCTGACATTGAGGTACAAATGAAGCGTCGTTATGATCTCATTCCAAACTTGATAGAAACGGTAAAAGGATACGCTGCGCATGAAAAGCAGGCATTTGAAAATGTTTCAAACGCGCGCGCCGCTGCTATGGGGGCTACATCGGTTTCTGGTCACGCTGAGGCAGAAAATATGTTGACGGGTGCTTTGAAGAGCATTTTTGCAATTGCGGAAGCGTACCCAGATTTGAAGGCAAATCAAAACTTCTTGGAATTACAACGTGAACTTTCTGATACTGAAAATAAAGTTATGGCATCTCGTCGTTTCTACAACACAAACGTAATGAGCTTGAATACTGCAATAGAGCAATTCCCAGGAAACATCATTGCAGGTATGTTCAAGTTTGTTCAAATGGATTTGTTCGAACTTACTGAAGCTGACAGTGCAGCTAAAGATCCTATAGCAGTTAAATTTTAAGTACTATGGCTTGGACAGAAGAATCGCTACATCATTCAGATGACGTCAGGTCAGAAACTGAAAGTGAATTGGCATTTAGACTTGTGAATTCAAACAAACCAGGTTCATTGCTGTACGTTTTTGGGCTAATGCTTGGAGGTAAAGATGAAAGGAGTAACGAATCTAAGAAAAAATAAATTTAACCCAAAAATCACTCCAAAAAGAATATAAATGGCAACACTCTATCAAGACAGATCATCAAACATAGCAAAAACGTGGCTTCTAATGACCTCGTTTTTGGTTGTAGTTATTGCAATAGGCTGGGGGATTTCGTGGTATCTCAACTCACCGGTGATTCTTTATGTGGCGGTTGCGTTTTCGCTCATCATGAATGTTGGTGCGTACTGGTTTTCAGACAAGGTCGTCTTGTCTATGACACACGCAAAGCCAGCAAGTAGGGAAGAATTTTTTGATTTTTATACAATTTCTGAAAACCTTGCGATTACCGCAGGTTTACCAATGCCAAAACTGTATGTAGTCAACGACCCGGCACCGAATGCTTTTGCAACAGGAAGAGATGAGAAGCACGCTGTAGTTGCTGCAACCACTGGGCTTCTATCAATGTTGAATAAAACAGAACTTGAAGGCGTTATTGCGCACGAAATGAGTCACATAAAAAACCGCGACATGCTGGTGATGACTATCACGGTAGTTCTTGCAGGATTTATAGCAATTCTTGCTGATATGTTTATACGCATGTCGTTTTTTGGCGGTGGAAATCGTGATAGCGATAGTAAGGCAGGAGTCATAGTTTTAGTAGTTGGAATTCTTGCAGCTATTCTTGCTCCTATTGCCGCACAACTTATTAAACTTGCTGTTTCAAGAAAGCGAGAATTTTTGGCAGACGCATCAGGTGCACTTTTGACTCGTTATCCGCAAGGACTCGCTTCAGCTTTGGAAAAAATTAGCTCGTACAATAGACCGATGCAAAGCGCGAGTACCGCGACAGCTCATCTCTTTATTTCAAATCCATTTGGACCGGGTGCATTGAAAGGAATGAGTAAATTGTTCATGACACATCCTCCAGTCGAAGAAAGAATAAAGGCTTTGTTAGACTGATAGAATATCAATATACGAAAGCAGTACAAAAAGTGATTTGATATATCATATCAGCGATACGGTGTATCAAATTACTTCTGCATGCAGAGGCATCACTAAAGTTTCACGAGGTGTTTTATAAATTCTAGACCTGCTCCCGCCACAGCGTGAGCTCCTACTTCGGCTCCGAAGTGCTTTATGGCCTCCAGTGTGCCAGCAGCACCTATACCTACCCCTATGATTTTTGCTTTTTCTAAAGACATATGAGCGAAGGGTAATTGCTGGTAATAATCGACCTTCATCTATATAACTTGATTTCTATATAAAAGGTTGCACAATATCTATTGTTATTTTTGATATAAAAAAATCCCCGAAAGGGGATACATATAAGAAACCAGTGGACTGGTTTCTTATATTGAGAAGAGTACAGATTAACTCTCTTCCTTACTTGCAAATAGCTCACCAAAGAAAGCGAGTGCTCCGCGACCCTTTCTTTGCTCGGCTCCTATACGTGCACCTGCTGCTCTTTCTGTTCTTGCGTATGCCATATAGTTTAAGAAATTATTTTTAATTATCGACCTTTCATCTATATAACTAAAGATCTTTTGCATTCGTTACACAAATGTAAGTTTTGGTGCAATGTTACTTTTATTAAGGACGTAATCTATCTCGTGAACAATACGTAACTCTAGGAAAAATCGATTTCTCTTTCTTTTTCGACCAACCAAAACAATATTAGACATCAAAGACGACTTACCTTGTTCTCCTCTAAATAGGCGTTTTGCTTCACGTGGTTCCATACATACTATTTTTAGTGATGTCTCCACTTGTAATACCTACGGTTCTACGCTCAAGTTGCAGATGTGGTATATAAGAGGATTAGTACAATGGAGGCGTCGGATAGTGGTTTATTCCACCACCTTGGAAAGGTGGCATACCGCAAGGTATCGAGAGTTCGAATCTCTCCGCCTCCGCAAAATAATTACCCAATGTTCACACATTGGGTAATTATATTTTTGCGAGAAGCCGGAGAGATTCGAAAGCCGGAAGCGCGCCTGCGGGGCAGGGGAGAGCACTGAGGCGGGGTCGAGAACACTTAGTATTTTACGAGACCTAGGAGTAAAATACTTAGTGATTCGTGACCGAATCTCTCCGCCCTCGACAGGACGATGAAGCATCGCCTCCGCAATGAAACCAAAAACATATACATTCAAAGCAAAACTTTGGATCTATCCGGGGAATACGGCGTGGCACTTTGTCACTATTAATAAAGTACTCGCCAAGAAAATTAATGATGACAGAATGGAGCCTCGGGGTGGCTGGGGTTCAATACCAATGACAGTAAGCGTGGGGGACACAGTGTGGGACACTTCAATTTTTTGGAGTAAAGACGGTACATTTTTGTTGCCCATAAAAAATGAAGTAAGAAAAAAAGAAGGAATATACGCAGATGACACCGTACACGTCACGCTTGCGACACGGCACCGTTAAAGAAGTGTACAAATCTGGCATTCCGTGTTCGCGGGCGTATACTATTTATATATGGATATACCTGTAAATTATTTTGCACTTTTTGTTGCTGGGTTTGTCGCTGTCGGCTTAGGGTTTCTATGGTACTCACCGTTTGTATTTGGTGAGAAGTGGGTCAGGGCCTCGGGCATGACTACAGGAAAAATTGCACAAGGGAAAAGACGTATGCCTCTAGGTGTTATAGGAGGATTTTTTTGTCAGCTTGTTGTTGGGTACGTACTTATTCAATTCGCGGAAGCATTTTCTGCAGTCACTGCATCAGATGCGTTGCAACTCGCTTTCTTGGCGTGGCTCGGTTTTTTAGCAGTACCATCGCTACATGCGGTTTTTTGGGAAGGGAAGCCGGTGGCGTACTGGGCAATTAATGTAGGATACCAACTTGCAGTTTTCGGAGCGATGGCACTTATACTCGTTCTATGGCGTTGATAGTAAAAAAATGGTATAATAAAAAAAGCGCCAGGTAACTGCTCTTTAAAAATGAGAGGAAAGTCCGAACACTCACCACCACTTTATTGTGGTGGAATGGTAGCGGGTAACACCCGTCCGCTCGTATTCGATAGACGAGCGCGCGTTGCGAACAGAAACGCCTGAGGAGAAATCTAAAGGGATCCCCCAGAATCGAAAGATATTGGAAGGATTTGTCTCACCGAAAGGTGGGGATGAAACGGCTAAATACGTATCAGTGTGCAAGGCCGTGTTCCCGAAAGGGAAAGTGCCGCTCGAGCTCTCTGGTAACAGAGGGCCCAGATAAATAGTTATCTCGTTTTACGTAAGTAAAATAAGACAGAATTCGGCTTATCGGCGCCACCTATCGAACAATGCAACACACCTTCGGAATCCCCGGAGGTGTTTTGTTTTATATGAGTTTGATTTTGTGTGCATGGTATACTTTTTTCATATTGGCATAATACTTTACGAATTGTATGGACAACGCAATTAATTTAAACTCATCAAATGAATCATTACTCGAGAAGATTGGTAGCTGGGCTGTTGCCGGAATAGCTTTTTTGATGCCGGTATTTTTTATACCGAGCGCCGTTTTTCCATTTCAGTTCAGTAAAGTGCTTGTGGTGTTGGTTGGAGTAGTACTTATACTCACTGTTTTCTCTATACGAGTTTTGAGAAAAGGAAATATCTCATTTTTGTGGTCAAAGTTACTGATTCCTCTCCTTGCACTTCCTATCGCGTATTTCATCTCTTCTGTATTTTCTCCAGTCCCTTCAGTCTCTTTGTTTGGTTTCCAACTTGATCAAGATACGTTCGGATTTATTGCGTTGATGTCGATTCTTGCATTCGCTACTACTCTCGTAGTTCGTACTGAAAAAAGAATTTTTTCTACCCTTTTTGCCCTAATGATTGCTGGATGGGGAGTGTTGTTATTTCAAATAATTCAAATTGTATTCAAGAATCCAATCTTGCCATCACTCTTCTCTTCACCGATTGCAAACACTGTCGGAAGTTGGAACGATCTATCTCTCTTTATAGGGTTGATTGCAGCACTTTCAATCTTTGCTTTAGAAACGCTAAACCTTGCAAAACTTTCTAAAGTATTGCTCGGTATCACGCTTGCTGTTTCTCTATTTTTCTTAGCGGTTGCCAACTTCCAACTTGCTTGGATCCTCGTATCGTTAGTGGCGTTTGTTATGCTCATCGCAGCTTTTACACGTAAGAGACCAGTTGCAGCAGAAGACGGTTCCGCTCCATCTTTCGGAACAAAAGGCATCCTTTCCATCGTTGTATTCGCTATAGCTGTTTTCTTCCTATTTTTTGGAGGAACGGTACAGAATCCAGGTCCTTCAACAGTGCTTCAGGATAACTTCAACATTCAAGCTTTAGATGTCCGTCCATCTGTAGTTGGTACACTCACTGTTCTACAAAGCACCTATACGAAAAGTCCTGTTTTTGGTTCAGGTCCTAATACATTCAGCTCAGAATGGCTCGCTTCTCGTCCTGCTGAAATTGTTGCAACTCCATTTTGGAATGTTGCGTTTACCTCAGGATTCGGCTCTATCCCAACATCCTTTGCAACAGGCGGGGTGCTTGTGGCTTTTGCGTGGCTCTTGCTCATAGGATTTCTCTTGTTTACTACTGTTCGTGCGCTTCTCACTGCACCAATGAGAACTGATCGTTCATATTTACTCATCGCGGCAACATCACTGGGCTCATTGTTTTTACTAGTTGCACATGTATTTTATGTGCCAAGCCAAGGCCTTACCGCGTTACTGTTCCTTTTTATTGGTCTTTTCATCGCATCACTTCGTTCTACGGACCTTGCTCGTCCTGTTTCGATTTCCTTTACTGATAGCCCACGCTTAGGATTTCTTTCCGTGTTGTTGGTAGCTGTTTCCTTAGTTGTTTCGCTGGTCTCTCTTTACGGTACAGGGGCAGTGTATGCAGCTGGAATTCAAGAAGGGAAGGCGGTTTTGAGCGCAAATTCCGGAGATTTAGATGGCGCTATAGTCGCAGTTACCAAAGCGGCTCAACTTTCTCCACAAGACCGTTACTTCAGAATGCTTACCGCAATTTATGTTGCAAAAATGAATGAAGTTGCCCAGACAGGAACTCCTGACAAGAAAACACAAGACGAATTCCAAGCATACTTAGCAGCAGGTGTTGATGCGTCACAACGAGCTGTGTCAGCAAATTCACTCAACGCAGACAATTGGTTGTCTAGGGCATCGGTCTATGAAACAGTTGTGCCTCTGAAAATTACTGGTGCATATGAAAATGCAATAGAAACATTAAAAGAGGCAGAAAAGAGAAACCCAAGAACACCTGAGGTTGATTATCGAATCGCAAGTCTTGAAGCCTTTAGTGGTAAATTTGAAGATGCACGAAAGAGTGCGGAGTCTGCTGTTCAAAAGAAAGCTGACTACACCCCAGCAATACTTCTATTAGCACAACTTGCACTCAATGAAGGAAGAATTAACGACGCTATTGATTCAGTGAATTCCGCAATCGTATTTAATCCAAATAATTCACAGTTGCTCTACCAGCTTGGACTTTTACAGCTCGAAGCTAAAAAATACGCAGAAGCAGGAGATTCGTTTGAGTCAGCTCTTCTTATAACTCCAGATTACGCAAACGCATCATACTTCCTAGGTCAAACAAAAGTACTCTTAAATCAACCTGATGAAGCACTTCTTATCTTCAAATCACTTCAGGAAAAAAATGGAGATAATGCAACATTGAAAGCTGTAATTGAGGCGCTAGAGAAAGGCGAGAATCCATTTTCTGAGGGTACTGTAGCTCCTCAGGAATCGACAACAGGAATATAAGCATCCTAACTTATGGTTAAGCGAGTTCTCGGGGCAATGACCCGTCCTATACAGGGTCTCCATGAGGCTGCGTATGTACTCGCTGGTTTTTCGATCCTATCTCAAGTTTTAGCTCTTGTTCGAGATAGAACGTTTGCTCATTATTTTGGGGCTGGACCGGTGCTCGATGCTTATTTTGCGGCATTCAAAATCCCAGATCTCCTATTTGCTTTCCTTACCTTGTTTGTTTCTTCGTTTGCACTTGTTCCACTTCTCTCTGGCAAAGAAAAAAAAGCTCAAGGAATCATTATAGGTAATGTGCTTTTTGCGTTCGGAGTATCTGCGCTTTTTCTCACCGCATTGTTATGGTTTGCGATGCCGTATCTTATTCCGGTAATTTTTCCTGGCTTCAATAGTGCTATGGTTGCTGATACGGTATTACTTTCCAGAATTATGCTAGTACAGCCAATGTTACTCGGACTGTCCTCCATTGCATCATCGGTGGTGCAAGTACTCAGGCAATTTGTTATTTATGCACTTGCTCCAATTCTGTACAATCTTGGAATTATAGGTGGCGTACTATTTCTGTATCCGCAGTATGGAATCCAAGGACTTGCATGGGGTGTGGTTGTTGGCGCATTGCTTCATGTAACCGTGCAAACACTTCCACTCTTAAGTCATACACATACATTTTGGAAACCATCATTTGCATCGCTCAAATCATCAATCATTGACGTTGCGCTTCCTTCGCTTCCTCGCGCACTGGCGCTCTCATCACAGCAAATATTGATGATAGTTTTTGTAAGCATTGCTTCATTAACAGTCACTGGTGCTATTGCAGCCCTATCTTTTTCTTTTAACTTGCAATCCATTCCACTTACAATCATTGGTGTTTCGTATGCAGCTGTAATATTTCCCGCACTTGCGTCTTTAGTAGCAAAAAAAGAACACGTACTCTTTATGCGTGAAGTATGGGCATCAATTAGGCATGTGGTGTTTTGGACGTTTCCCGCGATCACCTTAATGATTATTTTACGCGCTCAGAT
>SCVI01000109.1 GCA_004296925.1 Patescibacteria group bacterium
CGCCGTCCAGCAGCTCGGGACGCGCATCGATGTCGACGACGTCGGCTTCGTCGAGGTTGACCATGCCGTGGTCGGCGACGACCGCCAGCAGCCCGCCGGCCGGCAAGGCCTCGACGATCGATTCGACGAGCCGGTCCACCTGCCGCAACTGCATTCGCCATGCCGTCGACCCGGCGCCGTACAGATGGCCGAGCATGTCGAGATCGGCGTGGTAGCCGTAGCAGAAGCCGCCGTCGGCGACGGCCTGCTGCACGCGGGCGGCGAGGTCGCCGAGCCGGTGCACCCCGACGTACTGGCCGCCGCGGAGCACCGCGCGGGTCAGCCCCGAATTGGTGAACTCGGCGCCCGAGATGACGCTCACCGCCACGCCGGCGGCGGTGGCCTGACCGAACGTGGTCGGCAGGGGCTGCACGTCCTCGGGCACCAGCACGTCGCGCAGATCGGCGCCGACAGGGTGCGGCGTCCAGCGCAGCGCGTTCACCACGCCGTGGTCGGGAATCCGGAACGAGTAACCGACCATGCCGTGTTCGCCCGAGCGTCGGCCGGTTCCCACCGCCGCCAGACCCGCGCTGGTGGTCGACGGATACCCGGCGCGCAGGTTCCGTCCACGCAGTCCCGCCAACACCGGAGCGTCGTCAGCGTAGGTGTCGAGGAGCTGCGCACCGAGACCGTCGATCAGCAGGACGCACGCGCCGCGAACACTGCCGGGCAGGTCGATGGGCTGGTGCACGCCGTCGAGTTGGGCATCGGCCACACCCATCGCGGCCAGCACGGCCGGCACCACGTCGGCCAGATGTGGCGCGTCGGGTCGCGGGCTCGGGAGATCCATGGCCGCGAGCTTAGGGATTTCCCGGGTGAAGTAAATGCAATTACTGCGTGGGAAGCCCCATCGGCGCCGAGAGCAAATTCCTATTCAGCACCGTGAATAGGGAAAACGCAATCATCTCGCAGTGCGAGCAAATGCGTCGTTATCCGCCCCAGCCCCGGGTGCCGTCCCAGCCGCCACAGATGCCGTTGAAGCAACCGTGTCCGAAGCCGCCGGTGACGGGGTTCCAACCGCCGCAGCCGCGCCAGTTCGCACCGTCGCCGCAGCCGCCGCCGCCGCCCTGGCCATCGGGCCCGCCGTAGCCGTTGTCGGCAACCACGGTCCGGTCCGCGCCGATGCTCCCGGTGAGGGTCATCGCTGCGGCCGGAGCGGCA
>SCVI01000110.1 GCA_004296925.1 Patescibacteria group bacterium
CGGCATAGTAGATGTCCGGTCCCGGGATCGCGCCGATCCTGGTCTCGCGGGCCAGATCGCCCACCAGCCGCAGGTCGTCGGCCATGTCGCGGACGCCGGTGATGCCGCCATAGAGGTCGCGCTTGAGCTGGGCCTGGGCGAAGGCGCGGACCGGCGGGGTGGCCAGGTGCTCGTGGCTGTTGATCAGTCCCGGCAGGGCGTAGAGGCCGCTCACGTCCACCACCTTGGTGTCCGGGGGCAGCTTCAGGGCCAGTTCGGAATTGGCCCAGACCTTCTCGATCCGCTCACCCTTCACCAGGATGGACATGTCGGGCCTGGGCCCGGCGCCGGTCCCGTCGATGAGGCTGGCGCCGCGATAGACCACATAGGGCGGCGGGGCGGCCTGGGCGGCGAAGGCGGCCAGGCAGAGGCCGGCGGCGAGGAGGAGCTTGGCGATCATGCCCTCGACATAGCCCGACCTCGCGATTTGGGGCGAGCGCGGAATCGGCGGACCCTGCGGACCTTGGGATTGTGAGGGGTTCGCGTGCGGTTCGTCCTGTTCAAAGGCCAGTCGCAGTACGGATCGCTGCGGCTGCACATCGACCAGCTGGCCGCCGCCCTCGCCGGGCTGGGGCACGAGGCGGCGGTCATCGACCTCACCGCCCCCGAGGCGGTGGAGAAGGTCAACGCCAGCTTCGCCGCCCCGGCCGACTGCTATTTCGGGATCAGCGGCATCGGGGCCGAGATCCAGGTGGGGAACGCCTCGGTCTACGACGCCATCGGGGCCACCTACGCCTCGCTCTATGTCGATCATCCGATCCACCACACCCAGCGGCTCTCGGTTCCGATCCGCAAGAAGGTGGGGCTGTTCCTCGACCGCAGCCACGTCCAGTTCATGACCGCCTGGTCCAAGGGCCGGGGCTTCGCGCAGCTCGCCTTCCTGCCGCCGGGCGCCAACCAGATCGACGAGCCCCTGGAGACCACCGACGGCGCCTTCCTGGCCCGCGAAATCCCGCTGCTGTTCACGGGCACCTATCGCGGCGAACCCCTCGCCCCCTGGCGCGACGAACCCCCCAGCATCGGCCGCGACGCGGTGGAGGAGATCGCCCAGCGGATGGCCGCCGACGGCAAGCTCGCGGTGCTGGACGCCCTGAAGGCGGTGATCGCCC
>SCVI01000111.1 GCA_004296925.1 Patescibacteria group bacterium
CGAGCAGGTCCAGGATCGCCGGCACGTCGCGCAGCCTGGGCCAGTTGAACTGCAGGTTCTGGCGCGTGGTGAAATGGCCGTAGCCGCGGTCATAGCGCTCGCCGATCAGGGCGAGCTGTCGGAGCTGCCGCGAATTCAGCGTGCCATAGGGCACGGCGATCCGCAGCATATAGGCGTGGAGCTGGAGATAGACGCCGTTCTTGAGCCGGAGCGGCTTGAACTCGTCCTCGGTCAGCGAGCCGTCGAGCCGGCGCGCGACCTGGTCGGTGAACTGGGCCACCCGCTCCCGGACGAAACGCTCGTCGAATTCGTCATAACGATACATGAAATCAGCCCTTCGGCGCGGAGGCGATGCCTTCACCGGCCTGCTTGCCGAGATCGGGACGATTGCTGGGACCGAGCGTCTTGAAGCGCTCGCGGAAATGGCGGGGCACCGGGCTGCCGCTCTCGATGGCGACATCGACGAGATAGGCGTCGACGACCTTGTTGCCGCGCAGCTCAGTGGCGGCGAAGGCTTCGAGCCGGTCAGCCGCCGCATCATCGGCGGCGACCAGCGCGAGCGCCGGGTCGCGCGTCCAGGCCAGCGGGCCGGCGCCATCGACGAAGGCGAAGACGACATCGCCATCGAGCAGGTCGTTGGCGAGGAGGATCGCCGGCAGGGGAACGCGTTTCGCTTGGGCGGCCATCACGCGGCCTCCGCCAGTGTCAGCGTCAGCCCGTCGAGGTCGTCGGCCCAGATGATCTGGCAGGAGAGGCGCGAGGTCGCCTCGATCAACGGCAATTCGTCGAGCGCGTCGATCTCCTCGTCGCGCGGCTCGGGCAGCTTTCCGGCCCATTCCTGCGCGACGATGACATGGCAGGTGCCGCAATCGCAGGAACCGCCGCAGACGCCCTCGATGCCGACCTTGTAGTCGCGCAGGATTTCCATGACCCGCCAGCCTTCCACGGCTTCGAGTTCATGGCTCCGGCCCTGTCGATCGATGACGTTCAGAACTGCCACGATAACGCCCATCCCCGTTCGGTCTTTCGAACAGGGATTTTACGCTACAGGCGGGTTTCAGCTCAATTCACATCA
>SCVI01000053.1 GCA_004296925.1 Patescibacteria group bacterium
CTCCGGCATAATTGGAGCAAGTGCGTGCGCAATATCAATAAGACCTCCTTTGAGAGAACGAATGATTTCCATACCTGCACTCTCATCAGTTTTTATTCTCTTAAACGGTTCTTCCTTTTGCATGTGCTCATCTAATTGCTGTACGTGGTTCCAAATCGAGTTGATATACACATTAAATTCAAAGTCCAGAGTGGAGGAAGGTGCTGGTACATCTACATTATCAGGACGAGAAACATTGTAGATTTCAGACAACTTCATAATGCGCGCAACCAAGTTTCCAATACCGTTCACGAGTCCCGCGGTATACCACTCATCTAGCCTTTCCCATGTCACATCAGTATCTTCTGTTGCGTGTACGTGGCGGAGCAATAAGTATCGCGTTGCTTCGGTTCCGTACTTTTTTACAAGCTCGTATGGACTAATCACGTTTCCTAAAGACTTACTCATCTTTTGGCCACCCGAATTTATGAAGCCATGATAAAAGATTTGATCGGTGTTTTTAATATCCGCAGACATAAGCATCGCTTGCCACATAATGGATTGAAAACGCACCTGATCTTTCCCTGCCATTTGAAGCGTATACCCCTCCTCCCAAAACTTTTTAAAATCTCCCTTTCCATCATCTGGCCACCCTAAGGTTGAAATGTAATTAGTGAGCGCGTCGAACCACACGTACATCACCTGAGAGTCATCGCCAGGCACCGGCACCCCCCATGAAAGTCTTTTTTTCTCTCGAGAAATACTGAAATCCTCAAGACCTTCTTTTATGAAATTTATCGCTTCAACTCTACGCCAATCAGGAACAATGACATTCGGAGAATCTAAATATTCCAGTAATTTCTCCTGATAGTTTGAGAGTTTAAAGAAGTAATTCTTCTCTTTCAAAGGCTGCGGCTCCACCATGTGTATGTGGCACTTCCCATCAATAATTTCTTTTTGTGTTAAATATTTTTCACATCCAACACAGTACAATCCCTCAAACTCTTTTTCATAAATATCTCCTTTATCTGCGCACCTCTTCCACATTTCTTGCGCAGCTTGAATGTGATGCTCATCTGTCGTTCGTATAAATTTCAATTCATCAGAGACACCTAACTCCTCTTTTAGTTTACGGAACTCGTTCGCATAATAGTCAACATATTCTTGTACATCTTTGTCTGAACGTTTCGCTGCTTCAAATATTTTCTGTCCGTGCTCGTCTGTTCCTGTGTTAAAAAATACAGTATCTCCACGGTTCAACCATGAACGAGCGAGCGCATCGGCTTGCACTAACTCAAGAGCAAAACCAATATGCGGATCTGCATTTACGTACGGTAGTGTGGTAGTGAGGTATAAATTACGCATCGGACTCTCACTTCAGCTCTGCCAATTGTTGTTGCTTTGATTTGTGCACATCATTAATAAATTCTTGTAGTGCTGCCGCGAGTGGGACAGAGAGTAGTACTCCAAGAAAGCCAGCAAGCTGTCCTCCTGCAATCATTGCAAGTATCACCATTAAAGGAGGGACCCCGACTACCTGCTTCACCACCAACGGATAAATGAGGTGTGATTGGAGCAGGTTGATGATAATAAATCCTCCTGCAACAAGAAGTGCTAGTTGTGTACCCCCCGTGGTTGCACCAATAATTACTGCTATTGTACCTGAAACAATTGAGCCGAACATTGGAATAATTTCGACCATCGCTGCAAATATGGCAATAAGAAACGCGTAAGGAACTTGAAGAATTGAAAGCCATAAATACCCAAGCACTCCGATAATCAAGGAGAGAATGAGTTGTCCTTGCATCCATAACCCAATTTTGTGACGTGAACGCTTCCACAAATTAACTGCGTAATTTTGGTGTTTTACAGGTACTACTAATCGTAAGAAATCGTCGACTCCTGTTTCCTGAAATGCGAAGTACACAGAAAGAACAATTATGAGGATGAAGGAAACGACGCCACCAAAAATACCGTACACCACGTTAAGTGCGCTTCCGCTTGTTGGAACAATCAAATTCTGTAGTTGCAAAAGGAGAGCTGAAGTAAAGGCTGGTGAAATAAATGGCTGTAGTGCACTTGAGGTACTGCTCGAGAATATACTATCG
>SCVI01000054.1 GCA_004296925.1 Patescibacteria group bacterium
CGCCAACAAAAAAACCATCCTTATCAACGTGGTGCACGATAGGAATTCCCTCTTTTTGCGCAAGCTCCAAGTCTTCAGCTCCAAAAGCTGGTGCTAAGTGCACTAAACCGGTTCCGCTGTCTAAAGTTACGTACGGAGCGTGATATACCTTCCACGCTTTTTCTTTTCCTTTAATATTGTGGTCAGCAAAATATGAAAATGGGGGCTTGTACGATTTCCCTATTAACTCACTTCCCGAAAACTCTTTTATAAATTCATACTCTCCTTGAATAGTCGGAAGTCTGTCTTTAGCTAAAATATATTTTTGATCATTCTGCTGTATGGTGGCGTACGCAAAATCTTTGTTTACCGCAGCAGCCATATTTCCAGGGAGCGTCCATGGGGTTGTGGTCCATGCGAGCAAGAATGTGCCTGGTTCGTCAACTAATTCAAGTTTTACTGTGACAGAAATATCGGTGATGTCTTTGTACCCTTGCGCTACTTCAAAGTTAGAGAGTGTGGTGCCACAGCGAGGACATAAATGCATTGCCTTAAATCCTTCATACACCAACCCTTTTGTGTGAAGGTCTTTAAATGCCCACCACACACTCTCGGTGTACGAGGCGTCCATAGTCCGATAATCGTCATCCATATCCACCCATCTACCGAAGCGTGGAATGATTGCTTTCCAATCCTTGGAATACCGAAGCACTGCTTTCCGCGCAGCCTCGTTAAATGTAGAAACGCCCAAGGTTTCAATATCACGCTTCGTGGCAAGTCCAAGTTCTTTTTCTATTTGATTCTCCAGCGGTAGTCCATGACAATCCCACCCCCACCTGCGTGGCACATGGTATCCCCGCATTGTTTTGTAACGTGGAATAGAATCTTTAATGGTGCCTGCCAAAATGTGGCCGTAGTGAGGTAACCCCGTTGCAAATGGAGGGCCGTCGTAAAAAACGAACTCACCTTTTGGTGCATCTTTAGAAAGAGCTTTTTGAAAAATATTGTTCGCACTCCAGAAGTTTAAAACTTCGCTTTCCCGCTTGGCGCTTTCGCTCTTTTCACCCGCAATTTCTTCTGCCATAAGTCACCATACTATCATCCACGCTTTATACTATGCTACGAACTTCGAACCCTTCCACTACCATTACAGGGTTCACATCTTCTTTCATGGGTAGCGTGCCGAAGACCAAATGCCCGATCCGTTACTATACGCCCCGAACCATTACACGCGCCGCAACGTACTGTTTCTCTGAAAAAGTCTCTGAAACTAACTCCTGTCATTCCTTCCATATGTGTTAAATAAAGAAACCCCTTCTTTCGAAGGGGTTTTATATGTTTTTGTAATTTTTTTCTACGAATGCACTACAAAACCCCTTCGCTTGAAAAAGTGCTTTGTAATCTTCAATGTTGCAAAAAGTCCGACCATAAGCTCTATGGTACGACTACACTAAAATCTGTCAAGAACTAAATGGAATTGGGACTCCCCATTCACGCAAACGCTCTTTTGCTACCTCAACATGTCTCTCTACCATTTCTTTTAAAGCGTTACTTTTATTTTCATCAACCTCTAAACGTACATCAGGATATCCACGTCTTCCGTGACCATCCTCCCTAAAGCCGTCTATATATGTCATACGCTTCTCTTACTAAGCAAGAAGCTGACTGGTTACAATTACATTACTTCTGGTGTACGAATACCTAAAACATTGAGCCCTCTCTTCATAGTGAGTGCAAACGCTGACACCAATCCTACTTTGTATGCAGATGTTTTATCAGATTCATCAATAATTTTTTCATTCGCGTACCAACTATTGAATGCTGAGGCAAGTTCTGTAAGAAATGTAGTTATGTGGTGCGGTTCATGCTCGTGTTGAGCTCGTTCAATCACTTGAGGGAAGCGGTACAAAAGTCGTTCAAGTGTGGTCACAATATTTGGTACTTCAGAATCATTGGTAAGTGCAGGAAGAGTAGCTTCTTTTGCTTTTCTTAAAATAGAAAGAGCTCGCACGTGCGCGTATTGTAAATACGGACCAGAATCTCCTTCAAAAGAAAGTGAAGCGTCAGGGTCGAAGACAATATTTTTTCCAGTTCCCTGTTTTAAGACTTCGTATTTAATTGCAGCCACCGCAACCGCATCAGCAACATCGTGTTTTGCGTCACCAAGCGACCTCTCTTCCATTTTTTTGTACGCTCTTTCACGCATATCAGCAATGAGCGACTCTCCGGTAATCACATTGCCTTTTCTCGAAGACATTTTTCCGCCCACCAATTGCATCATTCCGTGTGAAACATGTTCCGTGTTCGATGCAACGCTCGGGAGCACTTCTTCCATTGCAGCAAGAACTACTTTGAAAAATCCGTCCTGCTCGTTGGCAGTGATGATTACAGAGTGCGTTAGTTTTTCTTTTTCAAATTTCGTTTTGTCTAAGCCCAATTCTTTTGTTTCATAAGTTGGTGTTCCTTTTGAGGTAAGAAATACTCGTGTATGGAGACCTTTTTTTTCACCCTTATACACCACCGCTCCATCACTCTCTTCAAATATACCTTCTTTGAGCCCCTTCTTTACCACTTCAATACCCGCATTCGCCACTTCGCTCTCAAAAAAGTAATGATTAAAAGTGGTGCCGAGTATTTTATATATTACTTCAAAATGTTCGAGTGACGTCTTTCGTCCAGCATCATAAATGTCTTTTAGTTCAGGGTCTCCTGCATAAAGACGTGTATTTATAGAATCTATTTCCCCTTTTGCGTGCGCATCGTCTTCATATGCCGTACTTCCATAAACATACGCCGCTGAAATATCTTCAATGCTTTCGGGATTTAAATTATTTTTCT
>SCVI01000003.1 GCA_004296925.1 Patescibacteria group bacterium
TATTCCACCATTAATAGTTCCGCCAGAGGTACGCGCACTTGATGTAGATGCGTTCGCTAAGTCCCCGTGAATACCTTTTACATCTGCCTCATATTCTTTCCAAAGGGGGAGTGGCCACACATACTCACCTGATTCTTCACCCAACGTACGGAGTGTGTTTTCAAGTTCGAGATCTCGTGTAAGTATTGCTGAAGCTCTTTTACCAAGCGCAACGAGCGCAGCGCCGGTGAGTGTTGCCACATCTATAACAAAACTCGGATTGTATCGTTCAGCATAGGTAAGGGCATCACCAAGAATAAGTCTGCCTTCAGCGTCAGTATTGAATATTTCAACAGTCTTGCCACTCATTGAGGTAAGAATATCTCCCGGACGATACGCCGAACCTGATACAGCATTTTCAACTGCCGGTACAAGTGCTACGACATTTTTCTTCAGCTTTAGTTTCGCCACAATTGCAAGTGTTGCAATAACCGATGCGCCTCCCGCCATATCATGATTCATACCCATCAACGCATCGGAGGGCTTAAGGTTGATTCCTCCTGTATCAAAGGTAATTCCTTTTCCTACAAGAACTATCGGTTTTTTGGTTGATGCTTTACCCGCACCCCAGTATTCAGCAATTATAAATTTTGGCTCTTCTATAGAACCCTTTGCAACTCCCAAAACCAATCCCATCTTTAATTTTTTAATTTCGGCGAGCGATAGGATTTTAACTGCGGCAGACGTACCTTTTAACTGTTCAGTTGCTTTTTTAGCAAGGATACTTGGAGTCATATCGCCCCCTGGAGTATTGGCGAGATCTCTACAGAAATTTATTTCCTGGCCTATAAGCTGACCAACCTTAAAACCTTTTTGAGCATCTTTTGATGTATCAAGGACAGATAAATTTTTGATTTCTGGAAAACCTTCTTTTGGTGGAGTCTTGTATACATGAAACTCATAGTGCGCCATTTCAAAGTTTTCACCCAAAACTCTCCCAAGATCATGATCTGAAATTTCAATACCCTTAAAGTGAAAATCTTTCAAATTAATTGCTATGTGGGTGAGTCGATAGGTGAGTGCGGTGCGTATAACTTTACGTGCAAGTGTTACAAGTGCTCGTCTATTTACCTCCTCCTTTTTCCCTACACCAATACGAAGTACTGAGCCTTTAGATGTCTCCACAAAGGAAGTTAAAGACCCGTCAATAAGCTCAACAAAAGTAGCATCTTTGCTTGTAACAAAATTTATTTTCATGTATGTATTCTAGCTCAAAAAAGGTCTGCCTTAAACGACAGGAAATGGAACCAGTTATTACTGAGTGCAGTAATTCTATTGGTTTGGGCAGGAACGGTGATGACCTACTTCAAACTCGCAAACAGGACACTTTTTTGTGGCTTCCAACGGTCTATTGTGTTTGTTTCCTGAGAAAGAAAATTTTTCCATATTATTCTTTAATTAAAATTAATAAAATTCTATTTTTTTACTGTACGCTTATCAAACAACATGTCAATAGTTAATTCTAATTTTCTGAGGATTTTTACTAATAAGACCCAGGATTAGCCGTGATATAGTAGCAAAATGGATACGGTATTTAGCGTAAAAACGCCAGTTTTTGAGGGTCCACTAGACCTTCTTTTATCGCTTATAGAAGATAGAAAGCTACTTATTTCTGATGTATCGCTCACCAAAGTCGCGGATGATTTTATCGGATACATTCAAAATCAGGTAGCGTTCCCCGTAGGAACCGCTGCAAACTTTATACTAGTCTCTGCTACACTCCTCCTTCTCAAATCACGCGCTCTTTTGCCAGTGCTTTCACTTACCAAGGACGAAGAGGGCGATATTAAAGATCTTGAGTTCAGACTCAAGCTATATCAACTATTCCGAAACGTGGCAACCGAACTTGGACAAAGAAAACAACGTATGTTTTTTGGCTCTGGGATACGCACAAACGTCCCAGTATTCACACCTCCGGCCGATTTATCAATCATAAGCATCTCAGAAGCAATTTCGAGAGCGCTTCAGTCTGTACCGCAACAAAAAAAACGAGACGAAATTTCGGTGAAAAGCGTTATTTCGCTTGAAGAAATGATAGATACACTTTCAGAGCGAATTTCACGCGCCATTGAAATGACTTTTAGTGACTTTACGGGAAACAATGCAACAAACAAGAAGGAGGTCGTCATCGGCTTTTTGGCAATGCTCGAACTATTTAAACGAGGAATGGTATTGGTAGAACAGGATCAATCATTTGGAGATATCCGCATTGCGTATAATGGTTCTATGCAAGTACCGCGTTTTTAATATGACTCCAAATACACCTATCGAAAACTTACTTGAAGCAATCCTATTTTTTAGAGGCGGTTCAGTTAAAATAAAGGACTTGGTTATAGAACTAGAACTCTCACTTGAAGAGGTTGAATCAGGACTTACTTCGCTTGAAATGTCCCTAATGGGAAGAGGGCTACGCATTGTTAAAGATAAGGACTCAGTTGCGCTCACCACTGCTCCTGAAGCACATGAATTAATCGAAAAAATTCGACGCGACGAACTTGATGGACCTTTGGGAAAAGCAGGACTTGAAACAATAGCCATAATTATTTTTAGAGGACCAATTTCAAGAAGTGATATTGAATATGTCCGAGGTGTTAATTGTTCAACTATCATCCGATCACTTCTCATCAGGGGGTTAATAGAGCGCATTGATAACGCAAACGATAAAAGAAGTTTCTTATATCAAACCACACCAGAATTACCTGCCTATCTGGGAATTTCTAGAATTGAAGATATCCCAGAATTTGCCGCCACGCGAGAAAAGATAGAAAAGGTGTTCGCTGAACGTGATGTTCTCGAAATGCCGGAAAGTAGTTTAGAATAAAAGAAAATGAGTCATCCATTTCGTTTTAATCTAGCGTTAATCGTTCTCACCATTCTCTGTGGTACGTTTGCGTACATCGTTATTCCTGCTGAAGGTGCAAAACACAATAGCGTTGAACTTATTGCTTCGCCATTCTGTGCAACTGTTGGTATTTCAAACATGTCTCTTGAAGGCACTTCAGCATATGCTCTTGATATAAAAACCGGCACTACTCTCTATGAGAAAAATGCATCACAACAACTACCGCTTGCATCTCTCACAAAACTAATGACAGCCCTGACGGTTTCTGAGATTTTGAAACCTGGTCATATAGTAACTATTTCAAATGATGCCCTCACACCTGAAGGAGATGTTGGTTTCCAAAGAGGGGAGCAGTGGAAACTTCAAGATTTGATTGATTACACCTTAGTTATTTCCGCAAACGACGGCGCTCGTGCTTTGGCGCTCGCAGCAGAAGATAAATTAGGAGAAACTGACGAACAGTTTATACGTCGAATGAATGAAAAAGCGGTGAAAATTGGGATGCGAGAAACATTCTTTATGGATGAAACGGGGCTCGATATTTCAGAAAATACCGCGGGTGCATATGGGTCAGCGCGCGACGTAGCACAACTTTTGCGACATATCACTCTCACAAACCCACGACTCATTGAAGGCACTACTGCAGGTAGCGGAATTTTTGTATCAGAGACAGGTATTCGACATAAAGGGACGAACACTAGCGCTGTTATTACAAATCTTTCTGGAGCTATAGGTTCAAAAACTGGTTTTACTGACCTAGCGGGAGGAAATCTTGCGATAGTATTTGAACCAATTCCAGGTAGACCTGTGGTGGCTGTAATATTAGGATCATCGCGGAGTGGTAGAGAAACTGACATGTATCGCCTCGCTGAGCAAGCAAAAAAAGCGCTTCGTATTTCTGTTATTTGTAGAGAAGCCTCAAACTCATCACATAACGCACTATGATTATTGATCTTTTGAAAGTGTTCGTGCCATCTATCATGGCCTTTTCAATAGGTATACTCATGGCGCCACTTCTAACTCACTACTTATACAAATATAAGGCGTGGAAGAAGAAACCTGGAAAGATAGCACTCGACGGCAACGCCGCTATTGAATTTGG
>SCVI01000112.1 GCA_004296925.1 Patescibacteria group bacterium
GCTCGATCGAACACGATTTGATCCCTTACGCCCTGGAACGTCACATCGGCATCATCGCCTATAGTCCTTTGGAACGCGGCCTGCTTACCGGGAAATACAGCGGTCAGGCTTCAGGCCTCAGCCAGACGGATCACCGCAATAGTTACTTCCAAAAATTTGATGAGACTAAATTAAAGGCCCTGCTTCACACGCTGGAAGACATCGCTTCTTCCTATGGATGCAGCATCACTCAGCTGGTGCTGGCCTGGACGATAGCGCAGAAAGGCATCACCACGGTTTTAGGTGGCGCCAGGAACCGCGCACAGGCAGAGCATAATGCCAAAGCTTTACAGGTTTCTCTCAGCAAAGAGGACCAGGAAAGCATCCGTCTTTTTTTACAACAACTTTAATACACGACGATGACAGATTTATTTGAACCTTTTAATTTTAATGCGCTTCGCTTAAAAAACCGCTTTGTGATGGCTCCGATGACACGGGCCCGGAACGCCAACGGCATTCCCAATGCGCACAATGCTTTGTATTATAAACAACGGGCCGGAGCGGGACTGATCATTACAGAAGGAACCGCCATTTCGGAAACATCGATGGGAGTATTGTATATCCCGGGCTTATATACGGAGGCACAAACCGAAGGCTGGAAAGCGGTTACCGAAGCGGTACACAGCGCCGGCAGTAAAATCTATACACAGCTTTGGCATGTAGGCCGTATATCGCACGTATCCAATCAGCCAAACAGGCAAGCGCCTGTCGGGGCTTCCGACCTACAGGCCGGACATTCGCATGCCTGGGGCTTCGATGAAAACGGTAAGGAAGGTTTTGTCATCTGTTCAAAACCGAGGGCTTTGGCCACATCAGAAATCGCGCAGGTGGTGCAGGATTTTGCAAAGGCCGCGAAGAACGCCATCAAGGCAGGTTTTGACGGCGTGGAGCTGCATGGTGCCAATGGCTACCTGATCGAACAGTTTTTAAATCCGCACACCAACCAACGTACGGATACCTATGGCGGCTCCATCGAAAACCGTTCACGCTTCCTTCTGGAAGTCGTTGATGCCTGTATCTCTGCCATTGGGGCCGGGCGTGTGGCTATCCGCCTAACGCCTTATGGCGACATGCACGAGCTCCCGCATTACGATGAGCTGGAAGCTACTTACCAGTATCTCGCCAAGGAATTATCCAAACGGAATATTTCCTACATCCACATCATGGATCAGCAATCGAGGGGCAGCTTTGCTCTACCGGATGGCTTTTTAGAGCGCTTCCGCTCGTGGTACGACGGCGTGATCATCCTGGCCGGCGGTATGAGCAAAGAAAAAGCGCAAAGCCTGATCGATGCAGGTACCATTGACCTGGCCGCTTTCGGAGAATCCTTTATTGCAAAC
>SCVI01000113.1 GCA_004296925.1 Patescibacteria group bacterium
AGAGGTATCAATGCCTGCGGGGTCTTATCTACCAGCACGGTGGTCGTGACCGTCAAACCGACATGGCCTGTTGATCCTGCCGTGCTCAGTAACCCGATCTGTTCCGGCAACAGTGTCTCGGTGATCGCTAACGGAGGATCGCCCTACAGTTACACATGGACGCCCGGAAATACAGTAGGCACCATGATCTCCGTGACGCCAACCGTAACAACAACTTATACCGCCTGTACCTCTGTGCCTGGCTGTAGCACAACCTGCGCCGCGGTAACAGTGACTGTTTTACCAGTCCCTCAGTTGACGATTACGCCTACCAGTTTTACAGTGTGTGCCGGAACACCGACCACCATTTCCGCGTCAGGTGCCTCTACTTATACCTGGATGCCTTGCAGCTCGGGCTGTAACTCTAGTGTTGTCTCCGTGACTTCCTATACAGATCCCAGCACCTATACAGTAACAGGCACCGCGGTTAACGGCTGTACGAACTCCGCTCAGTCAGTGGCTACAGTCATTACGCCAAGCAATAACCTAACGGTAAGCTCTTCTGCAACAATCTGCATCGGCAACAGTATTACACTCACGGCAGCAGGTAGCCCTGGCTATACCTGGACGCCTTGTACTACTGGTTGCAATAGCAGCACCATCAGTGTCAGTCCAACAGTAACCACCACCTATACGGTATCGGGTCTTAATAACTGCGGCATTGTCATTACCAAAACCGTTCAGGTGGTGGTGACGCCGCCTTATGTGATTACTGCCACGGCACAACCAAATACGATCTGTGCCGGTAGTTCCAGTACCTTAACAGCAACAAGCGCAGGCCACGTCACCTATCAATGGATTCCATTGTTTGTTAATGGTTCCCCGGTGGTAGTAACTCCTACCGTAACAACCACCTATACCGTGTATAGCATTGTACCGAATTGCGGCATGGCGCAAGCTGTGGTTACCATATCGGTAAACCCTGTGCCTTTAACGGCGAACCTGAATCCTTCCTCTAATTTTGTGTGTGCAGGGACTAACGCCACCCTCACGGCCAATGTGTCGCCTGCGGGCACTTACACCTACAACTGGGC
>SCVI01000114.1 GCA_004296925.1 Patescibacteria group bacterium
CCGCCATTGACGCACTCATCGCCGAGGGCCTCAGCATGGATGAGGCGATCGAACGGATCGCCTTCCCGAACAACCCGGAAAAGTGGGTCAGCAATCTCGTCCCTGCGGACGAGGTCGCGATCGCCGCGGAGTAGCTGACATGGCGACCATTCCTGAACCGAAAACCGATCGCCGCCACGCCGGGCTAACCCGGCGCGATTGGCAGAGCATGCTCTATTTCCTGCTGCATGGGCTTGGGTTCGTGATGTCGACCCTGCTGCTGACCTGGGGCCTGTTCTTCCTGTTCTTCCTCGCGATCGGCGGCTTCTCGTTCGACGGCTTCGTGCACCAGTTGAACAATTTCACGACGCGCTACGTTGCCGCCGATCGCGCCCGCACGGCCGCCTTCCTCAACATGTTCGCGATCGCGCACATGATCCTCTCCACCGCCGTCATAACTCTTCGCGCCAATCGCATCCTTCCCCCGCGCGCTGAGGAGGGAGCACCCCGCCATGGCTGAACAACCTCAACTCGATCTTCCTGTCCCTCCTTCCGCGCCTGAGACCCGAGCAGCCAAGCGCAGGGTTGGATTTGGCGGTCTGACGCGCGTGCAGATGATGATCCTGCTGCTGCTGGTCGTAGCGATCGTATGGGGCATGTGGGTTACGCGGTCGCTGACCCAATCGAAACAGGAGCACATCGTCTCGGCTCGGCTGTCGGCGTTGGTCGGCGACTATGTTGAGGCCCAGCGTTTCTCCGGCTCGCCGCCCGATCGCGTGCGGGCCGAGATGCAAGCCTTCATGGCATCGCTCGACAAGGAGCTGCAGCGCCGGAGCAAGAGCGGCCAGATCGTCCTAGTCGGTGAGGCCGTGCTTACGAAGAACGTACCGGACATAACAGACAGCCTGAAGAAGGCGGTTTTTGCTTCCGGTGTGCCGGAGCCCAAGCGTCTGTCGGTTGACGATCTCCAGCGATTGCAGGAGCTGTCGGCAGCCCAGTCCGCCCTGACCACCTCGCGGCCGGCGACGATGGCGGCACCGACCGCGACGATCGATCCCATGACTGGCGTCCCCAGTGTTGGGTCGCCAGTGCAAACGGGACCGGCAATGCCGGCGCAGCCGATCCAGTCGCAAGTCCCCGGCGCATCGGTTTCGACATTCGGAGGCCCCGATGGCAACGGCGGCCAATAGGATTGCACCCCAGCCTTGGCGGCCCCGCAAGCGACTTTGGGGGACGCTGGCTGTGGGAGTCGTTGGAGCTCTCGGTTTCAGCGCAATCAGCACCTGGCAGGA
>SCVI01000055.1 GCA_004296925.1 Patescibacteria group bacterium
AACCTTCCTCACGCCCGTCGAGTAGATACCTTCGAGACCAGTTCGTATTGCCCCCACAGTACCGTCGAGAGTCAAAAGTATGTCTTTTTTCTTTGCTCGTTTCGTTGTGTGGATGCCGTCAACGAAAATAGGATTGTCTCGGCTTTCGGTAATATCAACGACTCTAATAAAGCGGTCACCGATGCCTTCTGTGTTGTACGCGTCTGCACCCGTTTCCATACCGCGCTCGAACCAGCACTCTTTTTCAAGGCTGATAGTTTTCCATTTTGTTGTGGTTGAGGTTGCCATATTATTATTTGATGTAGCCAAGTTGGGATAAAAACTTGGACAACGCCTTTACGTTCTTACCGCGTTCGCTCTCGATTGCAGAGAGAGGAACTTGATACTTATCCCAGCAACTCTCCAGTGCAGTAATGATTTCCTTCACCTCTGCGGTAAGGTAGCGGTCAAGTTGTGAGTGGATACCATCAAAAAATTTCTGCAAGATAAGCTCCCGCGCCTCTGCTTCGGTAAAAGAGGTTTCCTTTGCTCCAACTTTATTTCCGAGTTCTGCCTCTTTCATTTTGAGAGTCCGTTTAGTTTCCTTTAACTTCGCTTCTTTGTCCTTAATGTCGTCGAGCACCAACTGTAATTTTTCCGCTTCCTTTTTCGCGTTTTCCTTTCCGACTGCTTCGAGGTCATCAATCTGGTCTTTGAGATACGATTTAACCGCCTTTACTGTCTTCTCTTCTTCATCTTCGCCGTCCATTTCGACATCCTCAACAAGACCAACGAGCGCCTCTTGTATGTTGGCGATACTGATTTCAATACTTTCGATTTCGAGCAACTCCTTCTCAAAAAATGCTTTCTTGACATAATCGTCAGGAATTAGAGAGGAGCTCCAGCCGACGGTAACTATAGCTTTAAGGTCGTAACGCACGCCTTCCCACCAGTTCACAAACACTGCCGCTTTTTGGAAGTCATCGAGTGCTTTGATATCGCCGAGGATATCTTTGAATGATACGATTTCCTTGCGCCGAAATTCCGCAACGTGATTATTCTTCGGAAACTTTTCAATCTTTTTTTGCGCTTCCGCCCACCAGCCATCGAGTGCCTTGCTAGCCTGCCGCTTAACAGTACGGATGCCCTCGTGGGTTTCTACGAGTTCTTTGATATCGCCCCTCTCACCAACATCCGACTTGAACTTCGCATAGTCAGCATTAATGTCGTCAAAAAAGTCACTCGATTTGGTCTTGTATTTTTTGAATTGCGACTCGTATAAAGTAATCTCTCGCTTTGGGATGCCGCCTTCGAGATGGGCTTTCACATCCTCGATTTCGGGGGCAGGAGAGTTATCTACGTAGCGGCGGATATTAAGGTTGTAGTCATTCCTTTTTATCTCGGCGAGGTCAACAAGGCGTGAATACTTTAGTACGTCGAGCTTGTTTGTAAAAACGTGGTCAATCTTTTCAATGTCCTCTGGACGCAGGAAATTTTGATTGCGTCCTTCGCCATATTCAGCGTCAGCGTTGATGAAAAGTATTTTACCCCTAGTGTCCTTTTCCTTTTGCTTATTGATGACCATAATGCACGCAGGAATGCCTGTGCCATAGAACAGGTGCTGTGGCAAGCTAATTATTGCTTCAACGATGTCGTCATTTATTATTCCTTCACGTATAGCTTTTTCTATCCCGCCACGGAAAAGAACACCGTGAGGCATTACAGTTGCCATCATTCCGTCATCTTTGAGAGAGGCAATCATATGCTGAACAAACATTAAATCAGCTTTTTTGCCCGTCTCTGGCGCAAACCCATAACGGAATCGCTGCGGATATTCCATTGATGCGCGTGTGTAGTTTTGTGAAAACGGAGGGTTCGCAATCACCCTATCAAATTTCTTGATGTAGTTTTTTTCTATAAACTGGGGTGCCTGCAAAGTGTCTTCGTTCTCTATCTGGGCGTCGTTGATATTGTGCAGTGACATATTCATCTTACAGATTGCCCAAACCGTTCCGTTGTTATCTTGCCCATACAGAGCAATGTTTCGTGCATCTTGTCCTGTCTCGTCGAGATACTGTTTTGATTGAATCAGCATACCGCCAGAGCCGCAGGTCGGGTCATATACAAACATTCTCGCTTGAGGTTTTAATAAGCGGACAAGTAAGCGGACGACGTGCGCGGGAGTATAAAATTCGCCACCCTTCTTGCCAGCGCTATCTGCAAAATCTTTAATGAGATACTCATATGCTGCTCCAAGTAAATCAGGGAACTCAAAATCATCGTTGGTAAGGCGATATTTATCGAAATGATGAATGAGGTCAACAAGTTGTGCGTCTTTTACCTTGCGTTTGCTACCAATTTGAGCGAGAAAATCAATATGTTTGAGCACACCAGAAAGTTCCTGATTGTGTTCTTCAAGAGTACCGAGTGCTTTGTTCAGTTCATCAGCCACGTTATCGTGTAGAACCAGAATATTTTTCCATCGCGCACGTTCGGGGACAAAAAATGTGTCACCATATTGTGTTGGGTCATTTAGAAGTTCTGCAATTTTCTTTTCAGACAGCTTCTGTTTTGTCCATCGCGCCCTTATGGTTTCTTGCTCAACGTCAAACTGGTCAGAGACGCGCTTCAAAAATAACATCCCGAAGATATATTCCTTAAATTCGGAAGCGTCCATCTTTCCGCGGAGAATATCCGCGGCGGTTAGAAGGTGTTGTTCAAGTTGCGATAATGTAATTTTCATTTTCATATATGGCTGATTGATTACGAGCGCCGCTCCGTTTCCTCTGGCTTGTGGAAACTCTGCTCAATAAACTCCTGCAAATCTTTTTCCTTAATTTTCCAGTAGCCAATTTTGTATGCCTTAAGGCGCCCATCGTGAATATAGCGGTACATCGACCGCTCGCTTACGCCTAAAATTTTACGGGCATCTTTCAGGGATAAAAATTTTTCTTGCATCATAGATTCACTTTTATAGTGTAGCGCTTTTCTTTTGGTCTGGCGAGGTTTGGCAGGTTTTATTGCGTAGCATTTTTTGATAAAAAATTAACCCACTTTTTATAGGTAGCATGACTATACGAATTTAAGATTTTCTCCGCGAGTAAAGGTATTTCAATTCCTGCCTCGAGGTAACGGACAACCGAG
>SCVI01000077.1 GCA_004296925.1 Patescibacteria group bacterium
TCAAAGTCGAGAACGACGGCTACGGCCTCGGCGCCCAGCGCCGCGCCATCGAAAAGAACGACCTGCCAACAGGTGCAGGCCGAACTCGCTGCGTACCTGCACGCGCTGCGCTCCAAAGCCTCCACCGAATCCATCCTCTCCCTCGCGTCCACCGCCCAGATAGTGCCAAAGGAGAAGATCGCCGCGAATGGCGACTACAACCTCAGTGGGGAGCGGTATCGGGAGGCGGCTGCACGCGCTTCGTTTTTCCCGAACATCCCACTTGGCGAAGTGTGCGATCTTATCGGCGGTGCAACCCCGTCAAAGCAGGATGAGTTGTATTGGACAAACGGCTCGGTGAAATGGATTTCATCGAAGCACATCGACGAACGCGGACTCATCATCGATTGCGAACTCATTTCCAAAAAGGCGGTTGAAGAGACGTCCACACGAATTGCTCCCAAAGGTTCGACCATCATCATCACCCGCGTCTCCGTCGGAAAGTTCGCATTCGCAAACGACGACTACGCCATCAATCAAGACCTCACGGCACTTGTATCGAAAGACAATGAGCGCCTCGCACCTGAGTTCATTCGTGTCGCAGCACACCACATCGCTCAAGTGGTTGAACGCAATGCGGAGGGAATCGGTATTCGTGGAGTGACGCGGCGTTTTCTCTCCGAACTCCAAATCCCCCTGCCGCCGCTGGAGGTACAGAAGGAGATTGTGGCGGAGATCGAGGGCTACCAGAAAGTCATCAACGGCGCCCGCGCCGTCCTCGACCACTACCGCCCCCACATCCCCATCCACCCCGACTGGCCGATGGTGGAGCTGGGGGATGCCTGCATTGTGAATCCCCGCAAGTCCGAGATTGCCAACCTTGAAAGCTCAACAGTCGTGTCATTCGTCCCGATGTCGGACATCGGCGAGCATGAGATGTTCTTCGAACCAAGAGAAACGAAGCAATTGAACGAAGTGACCACGAGTTACACCTACTTTAGGGACGGCGATGTCCTTCTGGCGAAGGTGACACCGTGTTTTGAAAACGGAAAGGCTGGTATTGCACGCAGCTTGCGCAACGGCATCGGTTTCGGCTCAAGTGAGTTCTATGTGCTGCGGCCTACCGATGTTGTGCTTCCCGAGTGGATTTTCATGTGCGCCGCAACGCCAGCATTCCGCATGTATGCAACGCCGCAGATGACGGGAACTGGCGGATTACAACGTGTTCCGCGCGCGGTTGTGGAGAGCTATGAAATCCCCCTCCCACCCCTCGCCACGCAGCAAGCCATCGTCGCCGAGATCGAAGCCGAGCAAGCGCTGGTCGCCGCCAACCGCGAACTGATCGCCCGCTTCGAGCAAAAGATTCAGGCTGCTCTCGCTCGCGTCTGGGGGAAAACATGATTACAAAGGCTAAGCGGTTAAAAAACATCGGGAAGTTCTACGACTTCTCATCCAGCGCGAATGATCTTGATTGGCATAAGAACACGTTTGTTTTCGCGCCCAACGCTTACGGCAAGACCACCTTCGTCAATGTCCTCCGTTCACTTCGCGATAACGATCCGAAATTGATTCGCTCCCGAAAGACCTTGGGCGCTAAGGCGAACCCCGAAGCAGTGATTGCAATTGGCGGTGTGAACCATGTTTTCGATGGGTCACGGTGGGACAAACCGCACCCAGACATACAGATTTTTGATGCGCCGTTCATTCAGGCGAACATCCTCACGCACGAGATCGGCCACGAACACAAGAAGAACATCCACAAGATCATTATCGGTGAGCAGGGTAAGAAACTGGCTGAAGATCTGTCGGCGCTAAAAACGAAGGAGAAGGCCAAGAGCCAGGAAGCAGCCAATCTTGTCGCGCAGTTCAACAGGGGTGGCTTCACTCTATCCATCGACGCAATCCTCGCCATTCCTGCGGCAGAGGAAACCGCTGTTGGTGAGCGAATTCAAAAGCTGGAGCAAGATATCAAATCAAAGGAGTCCGAGGAAACTGTCCAGAAACTCGGCTATCCCCGCCTGATGGCGGCTCCATCATTCGATCTATCCGGCGCTAAAGCACTTGCAAGCAAGAAGTTGGTTGCTGTTCACGAAGCCGCTGAGAGAGAGGTTCTTGCCCACATAGACCACAATTTCAAGGATAAGTCTCAAGCAAGGCGAGATCGGAAGAGC
>SCVI01000115.1 GCA_004296925.1 Patescibacteria group bacterium
ATCGCCAGCGGCGCCGTTGAAAACCCTCCCTCCCCTTCATGGGGAGGGGACGATCGCGACGCGATCAGGGGTGGGGAATCCTGACAGCGCCCCCCGCGTCCGAAGCTTCGCTTCGTCCACCCTCCCCATGAAGGGGAGGCAGATGCTAGGACTCACGGCCATGAAAGCCCTCGCCCTCGTCGCCGCCCTGCTCCTGGCCGCCCTCCCCGCTCGGGCCGCCGTCCAGACCCAGCTCCCAGTCGGGGTCGAGCCGGTGGCCTATGACCTGACGGTGACGCCGGACGCCAAGGCCCTGACCTTCAAGGGCCAGGTGAAGATCACCCTGACCACCGCCAAGCCGACCGACCGGCTGGTGCTGAACGCCGCCGACCTGAAGATCAGCACTGCGAGCCTGGACGGCACACCGGCCAAGGTGACCACCGATCCGGCGGCCCAGACCGCCACCTTCGCCCTGGCCCGGACCCTGCCCGCTGGCCGCCACGTGCTGGCCGTGACCTATGCCGGCAAGATCAACGAGGGGCCCGCCGGCCTCTTCCACGTCGACTATGACGGCGGCCGGATGCTGATGACCCAGTTCGAGCCGGCCGACGCCCGGCGCTTCCTGCCGCTGTTCGACGAGCCGCCCAAGAAGGCGGTGTTCACGGTGAGCGCGGTGGTCCCGGCCGGCCAAATGGCGCTGTCCAACATGCCGCAGAGCGCCAGCACGCCCCTGGCCGGAGGCCTGAAGAAGGTCCGCTTCGCGCCGACCCCCAAGATGAGCTCCTACCTGCTGTTCTTCGGCCTGGGGGACCTGGAGCGGATCAGCGCCCAGGTGGACGGGACCACGGTGGGCGTGGTCATGCGCAAAGGCGACACCGCCAACGGCCGCTACGCCCTGGAGGCCGCCACCCAGCTGCTGGCCTATTACAACGGCTATTTCGGGGTGAAGTACCCTCTGCCCAAGCTCGATCTGATCGGGGCGCCCGGCGAGGCGGCGGGCGCCATGGAGAACTGGGGGGCCATCCTCTACACCCAGTCCTACATCGTGGTGGATCCCAAGCTCTCCACCGCCGCCGACCGCCAGACGGTGTTCAACGTGGTGGCCCACGAGATGGCCCACCAGTGGTTCGGCGACCTGGTGACCATGGCGTGGTGGGACGACCTGTGGCTCAACGAGGGCTTCGCCAACTGGATGGCGGTGAAGGCCAGCGACCACTTCCACCCCGAGTGGCGGCCCCTGCTGACCGCCCAGGCCGACAAGGACGACGCGCTGAAGCTCGACTCCAAGGCCTCCACCCACCCGGTGGTGCAGACCATCAACACCGTGGCCCAGGCCGAGCAGGCCTTCGACGCCATCACCTACCAGAAGGGCGAGGCGGTGATCCGCATGCTGGAGGGCTATGCCGGC
>SCVI01000056.1 GCA_004296925.1 Patescibacteria group bacterium
CGCGAGTGAAGGCTGAAACGCTTTTTGCGTATTGAGACTAAGTATTTGCATTAGAGGCTACTGTACCAGAGATTTTACGACCTATTGTGGACTACTCAGACTTTACTGTAAGTACCGCTTTGAGTTTCGGATTATCAAGTACAGATTTATAGCCCATATCAAATGAATCGCGTAGCTTCTGTGGGTTACTAGTGAGAGGGCTTGATGGGTTTTTCCGATCTGTAACAATACAAATATCTATACGCTCATCACTTTGGGATAGTATCGGTCTTTTCCTCCATCGACTATCAATACCAATGATAATTTCAGCACCAAGGTCTTTAGCTTTTTGAATAAGATCATCAAAAGTTGCGCCAAAACTACCATCTTCGTATTCTCGACCCTCAATGGTTACCGGCTGTGTAAGCACTGGAATTGATTTTGTTGCACGCAACACTTCGAACATATCAATAGAATCTGTCTTTACATCTCTATTGGAAATATACCGAGTACCTTTTGTTTTTCTGTCAGTAATTGGTATGTAGCAATCAATTTCAGAAGAATAAAAAGAGTCAACATCAAATGGATGCATCATGCGAAACACAGTATCTACTAAATAGTCTAGTTTCATTAATTTTAAACCGCGCCGTTTTGCAATGAAACGTGTTGTTGCTAAAGCTTTTGTCCAAATCTTTTCACTTTCTTCTATTTGACCTGAAGTGTAATAGACACCGGTGCCCGCATCTCCTGAAGATGCGACAATAATATCCGGTCGAAGTTGATATTCTTTTGCGAGAGCGGTAAATGCACCGGCTCCATATGCACATCCTGTTCCTCCTCCAGGAGCTACGATCGCAATTTTCGGTTTTTCTTTCATTAACGCGATACTACTATAAATTAAAATATTCTGCATCGCTCCGCTCCGTCAGCACCCAACGCAGACAAAGCAGTTTGTCTGCCTCAGCCGACAATCAAAAATCCCCTCTCGGGGATTTTGTTTGGCGCGCATGTGCTGGCTACAACTCTCGCTTCACCCATGTTCAGCTCGGTCGTAGCCTCGCCTCGCGGTTTCTCGAAACGAGAAACATCGCTCCGGCCGTCAGCACCCATCCGGAAGTGACGCAGGTCACTTCCTCAGCCGACAATCAAAAATCCCCTCTCGGGGATTTTGTTTGCGCGGCTGATGGGTGCTGACCCCACGACCTCTCGCGTGACAGGCGAGTGCTCTACCGTTGAGCTACAGCCGCAAACGGGGAGGAGAACACCACAAGTATTGTGCATTCTCTCCGAGTGCAGCGGTTGTATTTAATAATACAGCCGCAAATGATGAGAAGAATACGGCAAGTATTGCGTATTCTTCCTGAATGCCGCGGCTGTAGCTACTCATACAGCCAGCGTACCAGCGATTCTACCAGAAAAACTGTCTGAAATCGAGCGTGACTTCACACTGCTACGGTGTCTGGAGGACTAGGTCACGAATATTTCCTCGCCGTCGCTCGGAAATTTCTCGACCCAGCCTCGCGGTTTTTTGAGGCAAAAAACATCGCTGTGGCCTGCAAGTCCTCACGCACAGCACTCAAGTGCTGTGCTCTCCCGGCACACAGGTACCGCCTCACTCTACTCTGGTGTCGGGAGGAGGACTTGCACCTCCGACCTAGGGCTTATGAGTCCCTCGCTCTAACTACCTGAGCTATCCCGACGTAACTGCTCTAATCTAACACTATTCGCTTTTTCTTAAAAGCTCTTCTGCTTTTGGAACATCAGCAGGTGTTGTTACTGTAATCCATCGCTTCTGCGGCACAACCTCCACTCTATCCGTTTTTGCTACATGAGTTAAGAGGTCTGTAAGAAGTGACTCATTAAGCCGTGAATGCGTGAACGGTGTAACGGCAAATATCTTAGGACTTAAAATCATTGCTCCTGAGTTTACTATGTTTCCAATTGGATTTTCTGGCTTCTCAATAATTTCTTTCATTGAGCCATCCTCATTTACACTTACAACACCGTAATGCTCTGGATCTTCTTTCTCCGCAACAAACAAACAATACTCAAACTCTGAACCTTTCGTAAAAGCTTCTTTATCGCCGATATCATCACCATAGAGCATGATGAACTTCTCTGTAATGACATCCTTCGCGAGATACACCGCGTGCCATGTACCCAACTGTTCTTTTTGCTCTATGTATGTAATTTTTTTCTCATGCCATGAATCACCAAAGTATTCTCGTATCTTTTCTCCTTTGTATCCAATAATAAAGAAGATATCCGTTACATCATCTGGTAATTGCTGAAGCACATATTCCAAAAGTGGCTTTCCATTCAAAAGCACCATTCCTTTCGGTGTGTCATCGGTGAGTGGTCGCAAACGCTTTCCTTCTCCACCGGCGAGTATTAAAGCCTGCATATTGAGATAATAACTTAAAAAATTAAACTTGCTTGTTGCGGGGCCAGGATTCGGTCACGAGTCAGTAAGTATTTTGCCTCGAAAACTCGCAAAATACTAACTGCTCTCGACCCCGCCTCGTCTGTCGAAATCGACATGACTCCGGCTTTCGAATCCTGACACAAGACGAGCAGTCGTCTTGCTGCCCTCGCAAAACCTATAAAAAAAGCGAGGCAAAAACCTGACTTTTTTATACTTGTTGCGGGGCCAGGATTCGAACCTGGGTCTGGAGGTTATGAGCCTCCTGAGGTACCACTCCTCCACCCCGCTATATATTTGCCAACAAAAAATGACAACTTGGAAAATAATAGCCCAATTTTGGCTATATTTCAAGGTAGCTCGATATACTCTCTTCAAAATACCGGTCTAGTATAATTATGCTATAGCATAATTATACTAGACCTAATATATAACTTTTTTGTATACATCCCCTTTTCCAACCTCATGTATCAAACAGAAAATAACCATGAAACGAGTTTTCATTAAAATTCTCATAGAAATGAGATTGAAATGCGTTATATGAAATCAAACTCCTGAAAAACCTGTTCGTATAGTTTAAGTGCGCGAAAAGCTTCTCTTTGAGTCAAAATAAAATTTGAGGTAGGTGTCGAAATGAGATTCTTAATTCTATGTGCCTCCCATGCAAAAGGTAGGGTCATGAATGCATTCTCTGGTATATCACGCATTTTTTGATTAGTAGTAGATCCTGTATATCCAAGTCTTCCTAATAGTTCGCCAAGCATCCCGTCTGCTTCTAAAATACCTGCTCGCCATCTAGCAGGCTCATGTGACATGGCGCCATCTAACAACTGATGCCACCTATCCTGAAGAGGATGAATAACTGTATCGTTCAAAGACAATGTTCCATAACGAGATCTCTCTTTCATGCGTTGATAAAAAAGCGCAAATAGAGAAAATGCGATCAACGCCAATAAAAGTCCTGAAATAGTATATGCAATTGCGCTATAGAGAGACCATAAAAATGAAAACGCTCCTCCAAATAGAGTACTTAGTGCTGTGAATGCATCAAAAAGTGAACCTAAAAATCCCGTGTGAGAAATCATAGAAGCACTATCGGTTCCCGCCTGAGAACCAAAAAGCCAATCCCAGAATCCTACTTTTGTTTTTCCTGCTGAAACACTGGCGTCAATGCCTGCGCTAAGTGACCCTGTATCAGTACAACGTCCACCAAATAACGAATAAATAACACAGTACCAGTACTGCAGATTTAAAAACTTATAGAAAAAGAATTCTGATCCCATGCCGTAATATAATTTCTTATCGCACGGTTACATACCGTCAGCGCACACTTATGATTGTAGCAAAGTATCTGTTTCGTTCATGAAGTCACGCGCAATATCAAACAAGGAACTCTCGGTTCGTTTAGGGCTCATGAATTGAACTCCTACCGGAAGCGATACTCCGTCTCGAACAACTGAAACTCCAGGTACGGAAATTGCAGGTATACCTGTGAGATTCGCCGGTGCTGCAAAAATATCTTCAAGATACATTGATACTGGATCACTTTTTTCTCCAATTTTGAATGCGGGTCCTGGTGTTGTTGGTGTCGCGATGAAAGAGACATCACTGAACGCTTTCTTTAAATCTTCAGCAATAACTCCACGGAGCCTCGTTGCTCGCTTGTAATACGCATCGTAAAAACCAGAAGAAAGAACGTAGGAACCTAATATGATACGGCGTTTTGTCTCTACTCCAAAACCAGCAGATCTCGACGCCTTATATTCTTCCAATAAATCTTTCCCTGGAACATGTAAACCGTATCGCATGCCATCAAGACGAGCTAGGTTCGTTGATACTTCAGCAGGCATAACAATGTAATAGGCAGCAAGCCCATATGGGGCTGAAGGAAACTCAATATCAACAATCTCATATCCTTTCTCTCGTAAAACCTGCAAAGATTTCTCAAAACCTATTTGAACATCTCCAGCCGCATCTTTAACAAACGCGCGAGGCACACCTATCCGTTTATTACGCACTTTTGTAGGCCCTTGGTTTGGGAGTGTGGTGCCATCAAGCGAATCTATTCCACGAATAGTATTAAATAGAAGTTCAACATCAGAAACGCTCCGCGCAAAAGGTCCTATCTGGTCAAGCGAAGAACCCATCGCAATAAGACCTGATCTCGAAACTTCTCCATAAGTTGGCTTTAGACCGACAAGTCCACACAAACTCGCGGGTTGTCGTATAGATCCACATGTTTCAGATCCAAGTGAAACCGGTGCCATGTGCGCAGCAACTGCAGCTGCTGATCCACCAGAAGACCCACCAGGGACACGCGAGATATCGTGTGGATTTTTTGTAACGCCATACGCAGAATGTTCGGTGGAAGAACCCATCGCAAACTCATCCATATTGGTACGACCAATAAAAAGAGCTCCTTCTTTTTTTAGTCGTGTAATTACTGTCGCATCATATGTTGCAACATGATTCTCTAGCATTTTAGATGCTGCGCTCGCCCTCTTTCCTTTAACAAGAATATTGTCTTTAAGTGCTACAGGAATACCTGTAAGCAGTGGAGCCGTATCTCCCTCATTAGAAAGCGTTTGATCTGCTCGATCAGCTTCTGCTAACGCGTCATCAAAAACCTCAAGAAATACATTAAGACTTGGGTTAAGCTCAGTAATTTTTTTCATATGCGCTTCAGTCACTTCACGCGCAGAAAATGTACGTCTTCGATATTCTTTCGCAATTTGTGTCGCCGTAAGTGTTGTTGGGTCCATACTTATTGCGTACTTGTTGTTTTTACTTTAACGAAATTTCCTTCTCTTTGTGGAGCTTGAGCAAGTAAACTTTCTGTATACATACCAGTTTCATGAGGATCATTGTCTTCACGCATCACGTTCTCGAG
>SCVI01000116.1 GCA_004296925.1 Patescibacteria group bacterium
GGAAATGCCCTTGACCGCCCCGGCGGCGAGAAAAACAGCAGCGATCAGTCCGAGCAGCAGGAGGTCCATGGGGCGGCATGGTGCGGCCCATGGAGCCGTCTGTCCATCGCGCATCGCCGGAGGTATCCTTCGCCAATTCCGGAGGATCGCCCATGACGCCGCCCCGTGCCGTGCCCACCCACCGCATCGACCCGTTCGACCTGCGCCTGTTCGCCGCCGTCGTGGAGCAGGGCTCCATCACCGCCGGGGCGCGCCACATCCACCTCTCGCTGGCCGCCGCCAGCACGCGGTTGCAGCAACTGGAGCACGCCCTCGGTGCGAGCCTGCTGCGGCGCTCCAAACAGGGCGTGAGCCCCACCGACGCCGGCCGCACCCTGCTGTTGCATGCGGGGCGCCTGCAGCGCGGACTGGAGGCGCTGCACGCCGACATGGCGGCGCACGCCCATGGGGTGCGCAGCACCGTGCGCGTGCTGTGCAACACCGCCGCCATGACCGAGCACCTGCCGGCGCTGCTGGGCCGTTTCCTGGTCCAGCACCCGGACATCGACGTGGACCTGCGCGAGCTGAGCAGCCTCGACGCGCTGTTCAGCATGCGCCAGGAGCAGGCCGACATCGGCATCGTGTCCGACCACGTGGGCACCGACGGCCTGAACACGCGCCTCTTCCGCGAAGACCGGCTGGTGGCGGTGCTGCCCCGGCAGGGCGCGCGCTCCACGCGCCGGCCGCTGCCCTTCGTGGACCTGCTAGACCGGCCCTTTGTCGGGTTGCCGGTGGAGAGCGGCCTCAGCCGCCTGCTGCACGACCAGGCCTTGCAGCATGGCCGCGGCCTGCACCACCGCGTGCGGGTGCGCGGGCTGGACGCCGTGATGCAACTGGTGGGGGAGGGCGTGGGCGTGGCGGTGGTGCCGCAGGCCACGGCGCTGCGCCTGGCCGGCGAGCGCGTGGTGGCGCGCCCGCTCAGCGACGCCTGGGCCACACGGCGGCTGCTGCTCTGCACCGCGGGCGATGCCCCCCTGGGCGCGGGGGCGGCGGCCCTGCACGCCTTCCTCGCCGGGCACCGCGAGGCTTAGGCCCGACCGCTGCACCGACCGCCAGGCCGG